>JABDLV010000072.1 GCA_013001815.1 Bacteroidia bacterium | reverse complement strand
AATTATTATGCATCTAGTTATAATGATGGTAATGAGTATGCCAGCATACTTGTAAAAACAAGAGAAGGCAGGCCAATAAAAATTGACGGAAACGAACTAAGCAGTATTAATAATGGTACTGCAAACGCAAGAGTTCAAGCTTCTGTTCTTTCTTTATATGATGGTGCACGTTTCGAAGGACCGATGGATAATGGGACTTTAAGTGCATGGAGTTCTATTGATCAAAATATTGAAAAGCAGTTAGCGGATATTGCTGCGGCTGGTGGTGCAATAAGAATAGTTAGTGCAACCATTAACAGCCCAAGTACAAAAAATGCAATAGCCGATTTTATTGTGAAGTACCCAACTGCAAAACACTTAATGTATGATGCAGTCTCTTATAGTGGGATGACTAGTGCAAACCAAAAATCTTTTGGAAAAGCAGTTGTGCCTCACTACCACTTTGAAAATGCAGATGTAATTGTAAGCTTTGGTGCTGACTTTTTGGGTAACTGGATTTCGCCTACTGAATTTTCCGGTCAGTATGCCAAAAACAGAAAAGTTAATAGCGGTAAAAAAACAATGTCTAAGCATTACCAGGTAGAGGCTAATATGTCTTTAACCGGTTCTAATGCAGATGAAAGAGTACGCGTTAATGCAAGCGAAATGAGCGCATGCATTTTAGCGTTATATAATAAGTTGCAAAGTTTAATGGGTGGGTCAATGGCTCAGCCAATTGGTACTTCTATTGATAAGGAAATTGAAAAAATTGCAACTGATTTGCAAAAACATGCCGGTAAAGCATTGGTTGTTTCGGGTTCAAATAATGAGCATGACCAAACTGTTATAAATGCAATTAATGCCTTATTAAAATCATATGGCAGCACAATAGATTTAGATAATCATTCAAATTTTGGACAAGGTTTGGATAAGGAAATGGTTGATTTAATGAGTGAAATGAACTCTGGAAATGTAAAAGCAGTTATGTTTTTGAATGCTAATCCGGTTTACTCATTACCAAATGGAGATGAATTCAAATCGGCATTAGATAAAGTTGATTTAAAAATAAGTTTTGCAACGGCCAAAGATGAAACCGCTGCAGCTTGTAATTATATATGTCCAAGCAATCATTATTTAGAAAGCTGGGGAGATGCTGAGCCTTATAAAGGAATGTACAGTTTAGTACAACCAACTATTCAAAATTTATTTGATACAAGGCAAGCTGAGCATAGTTTATTAAAGTGGAGCGGAAGTGAATCAGATTATTACACATACTTGAAAAAGAACTGGTCCACGGCAATGTTTGGCAAACAAAACGGAACAACATCAGCATCTGCATTTTGGAATAAGGCAGTGCATGATGGAGTTTTTGAGGCAGTTGCATCGCCAGCATCAAGCGCAAGTTTTGGCGGTGATGTAAATGCTGCAGCTAACGCAATTGCCAAGAGAAAATCCAGCGGTATGGATTTAGAAATGGTTACGGATTTATCCATGGGTAATGGTAACCAGGCAAACAATCCTTGGTTGCAAGAAATGCCAGACCCAATTAGTCGTGTAACTTGGGATAACTACTTGGCAATGGCACCGGCTTATGCTGCCGCAAACGGAATAAATAATGGAGATGTTGTAACATTAAGTGCAAACGGAAAATCAGTTGATGTACCAGCATTGTTGCAACCGGGCATGGCAGAAAATTCATTAGCTCTTGCGGTTGGTTACGGTAGAAAAAATGCCGGTAAAGTTGCAACAGATTTAGGTGTTAATGCATATCAGTTCATGCAATTGGCTGATGATACATTTTCAAATATTGTAAGTGGAGCATCTGTTACAAATACAGGTGTTAATACTACACTTGCTTCTATACAAGATGCTCATACTTTAATGGGTAGAGAAATTGTAAAAGAAACAACATTAGAAGAGTGGGTTGCACATCCGGATGCAGGAAACCATCGTCATAAGTTTGAATTAAATGGTGAAAAAAAGTATGCAAAAGATGTAGACTTATGGGCAACTGAGAAGCATCCTGAACATCCAAAGCCGAACCATCACTGGGGTATGTCAATTGACTTGAACGCATGTACGGGATGTGGAGCTTGCGTGGTTGCTTGTCAGGCAGAAAACAATGTGCCGGTAGTTGGTAAGCAAGAAGTTGCTAATAAAAGAGGTATGGAGTGGATTAGAATTGATCGCTATTATACTTCAGACATGACCAAGGCAAAAGCTAAAGAAGATCATGTTGGTAAAATTGACATGTATCATCAAATGGAAGTTGCCGAAGCAAACCCACAAGTTGTATTTCAGCCAATGATGTGTCAGCATTGCAACCACGCACCTTGTGAAACAGTTTGTCCGGTTGCAGCAACAACGCACAGCTCAGAAGGATTAAACATGATGGCATATAACCGTTGTGTTGGTACCAGATACTGTGCAAATAACTGTCCTTATAAAGTAAGAAGATTTAACTGGTTTAAATATTCAGATAATAAATATTTCGATTACAACATGAATAACAACTTGGGTAAAATGGTATTGAACCCGGATGTAGTTGTTCGTTCTAGAGGGGTAATGGAAAAATGCACCATGTGTGTTCAGCGTTTACAGTATGGTAAGTTAGAGGCGAAGAAAGAAAAGCGCAGACCGGTAGATGGTGAAATAAAAACGGCATGTGCTCAAACATGTCCAACACAGGCAATCACATTTGGTGATTTTAATGACAAGAAAAGTAAGCTGAGTGCAGCTAGTAAGGATGAAAGATCTTATACTGTGCTAGAAGAGTTAAATGTACAACCTAATATTTTATATCAAGTAAAAGTGCGAAACACCAAAGCGAAGAAAAGCAGCGGTGGGCATCACTAAACTTGATAAGTAGAAAAAAATTATGGCATACGAATCGGATTTAAGGCCCGCTCTGATACACGGTGATAAAACGCATCACCAGATAACAGAGGATATTTGCCGGCCAATTGAAGGCAAGCCCAATAAGTATTGGTGGGCAGCTTTTATTTTGTCTGCAACCTTGGCATTGTGGTGGGTGGTTTGTGTATCTTATACGATAGGTACTGGTATTGGTGTTTGGGGATTAAATAGAACAGTAGGTTGGGCATGGGATATAACCAACTTTGTTTGGTGGATTGGTATCGGTCACGCTGGAACATTAATCTCAGCAATCTTATTATTATTCCGTCAAAAATGGCGTTTATCTATTAACCGTTCCGCAGAAGCAATGACCATTTTTGCTGTTGTATGTGCGGCTACATTTATTGTGTCACACATGGGGCGTCCATGGTTAGCATATTGGCCACTGCCATTACCAAATGAATTTGGTTCTTTATGGGTTAACTTTAACTCACCCCTTGTTTGGGATGTATTTGCGGTTAGTACATATTTCTCTGTATCTCTTGTTTTTTGGTACACTGGTTTAATACCGGATTTTGCAGTTGTAAGAGACCGGGCAGAAGGAATAAGAAAAAAAGTATATACAGTATTAAGTTTTGGTTGGGTTGGTTCGGTTAAAAATTGGCAACGTTTTGAAGAAGTTTCTTTAGTGCTTGCCGGCTTATCAACGCCACTTGTACTTTCTGTGCACTCGGTGGTATCTATGGACTTTGCAACGTCTTTGGTGCCGGGTTGGCATACAACCATCTTCCCTCCTTACTTCGTTGCAGGTGCAATATTCTCAGGGTTTGCCATGGTGCAAACACTGGTAATTATAATGCGTAAAGTGTTAAACTTAGAAGAGTATGTTACCATCTATCACATAGATATGATGAACCGAATTATTCTAATTACCGGTTCAATAGTTGGTGTCGCATACTTAACAGAGTTTTTTATTGCATGGTATTCTGGAGTAGAATATGAGCAATATGCATTCTTAAATAGAGCAACCGGCCCTTACTGGTGGGCTTATGCAAGTATGATGACATGTAATGTAATTACTCCACAGTTATTTTGGAGCAAGTGGATGCGAGAAAGTGTAGTGGCAACATTCATCATTTCTATATTTGTTAATATAGGTATGTGGTTTGAGCGATTTGTAATTATCGTTACATCACTTCACAGAGATTATCTTCCATCAAGTTGGGTAATGTATCATCCAACATGGGTTGAAATAGGTATATTCTTAGGTTCTATTGGTGTGTTCTTTACACTGTTCTTACTGTTTGCGCGTTACTTCCCGGTAATTGCATTAAGTGAATTAAAAACAGTGCTTCGTTCATCCGGTAGTCAATCTAAAAAGAATTCCACTCAACAAAAATTAGAAGATATAGAAAGCGGAGGTACACATGAGTAAAAGTATTTACGGCATATTTGATGATGATGTTGTTTTATTAAAAGCAATTAAAACATTAAGAGAGCAAGGAATAAAAATTGCAGATGTATTTTCTCCTTTTCCGGTGCATGGTATTGAAAAAGCATTGGGTATAAAAGGAACCAGAATGGCAATTGTAAGTTTTATTTTTGGTGTAACCGGTACTAGTTTGGCAATATTGATGATGTGGTACATGAACATTTTTGATTGGCCTATGGATATTGGTGGTAAGCCAAGTTTTGCTTTATATAAAAATTTACCAGCATTTATTCCGATTACATTTGAGGTAACGGTTTTATTAGCAGCACACGGCATGGCAATAACATTCTTTTTAAGAAGCTGGATTTTACCCGGTGTACAACCAAAAGTGCCACATAGTAGAATGAGTGATGACCATTTTGTAATGCAATTAGATGTAAATGATAGCAATGAAAGTTCTGTTAGTTCTGCATTGCAACAAGTTGGTGCTATAGAAGTTAAGTCAGAATAAAAATGATGAAGATTAAAAATAACATAACGAAATACGCAAAAGGATTGGTGCTTGCATGCATATCAATGTTTGTAATTTCTTGTGGTGATGACTTGTCTCCGGGTATTGAATTTATGCCTGACATGTATCGCTCACCTAGTTATGAAACTTACTCCGGTAGCCCTATTTTTAGCGATAGCTTAAGCGCAAGACTACCTGTTGTCGGTAGTATACCAAGAGGTTACAATGCGTTTTTTGAATATGAAAACACAAAAGAAGGATATGAGTCTGCTGGAAGCGAAATGAAAAATCCACTTGAAAAAAGTGAAGCGAATATAGTAGAAGGAGAAAGACTATATAATATATACTGTACCCATTGTCATGGTAAAAAGGGAATGGGAGATGGTTCAGTTGTTAAGGGAGGAGCTTATCCACCGCCACCAGCGTATTCAGATGGTGTTTCATCTCGAGGTGGAAATATGAGTGATTTATCAGAAGGAAAAATATATCATACGATAGTTTACGGATTAAACTTAATGGGTGCGCACGCTTCTCAAATTTCTCCTGAGGAAAGATGGAAGATAATTATGCATGTAGAAAATTTACAAAATCCGCAAAGCGAAAAATAAAGTTAAATAGTAATGAACTTTACGTTTACATCTAGAGAAAAAATTGTTTGCATTATACTAATGGTTATTGGTGTAATTTCTGTTGCTGCTAGTTTTGTGACACATAATCATCAGGCTTGGGCAAATTTGCTAATGAGCAATTTTTATTTCCTTGCAATTGCTTTAGGTGCTACATTTTTTGTTGCAGTTAACTATGCTGCAAACTCAGGTTGGATGATAGCAATTAAAAGAGTGCCAGAAGCAATGGGTTCCTATCTGCCTTTTGCTGCCATTATTATGTTTATCACTTTAATTTTTGGTGGACATAGTTTATATCATTGGATGCACGAGGGTATTACTGACCCGTTGTTGGCAGATGGTACGGCAAATCCAGACTATGATTCTATACTTGCCGGGAAAGCGGCCTTTTTAAATGTTCCTTTCTTTTATGCCAGAATGGTTTTTTACTTCTTGGTATGGGTAGGGTTTTATTTTTTAATTAGAAAAGCATCATTAGCAGAAGATAAAGAAGGTGGAATGCACAACTACATGAAGGCAAAGAAATATTCAATTGCTTTCTTGGTGTTATTTGCAATTACATCTTCCATGGCTGCATGGGATATATTAATGTCATTAGACTCGCACTGGTTTAGTACTCTGTTTGGCTGGTTTACATTTGCAATAATGTTTGTAACAGGCTTGTTTACCATGGCATTCTTAATTTGGTATTTAAAGAAAAGAGAGTTGGCAGACCATATAACAAAAGAGCACATTCATGATGTTGGAAAGTTTGTATTCGCATTTTCAGTATTCTTTACTTACTTATGGTTTGCTCAATACATGTTAATTTGGTATGCGAATATTCCTGAAGAGGTGACCTATTATCTAACCCGTTTTACGGATTACCGTTGGATATTCTGGATAGCATGGTTCATTTGTTTTATTCCGCCATTCCTAATATTGATGGCAAATACATCAAAAAGAAGTTTAAATACGTTAATGTTTGTTTGCCTTATATTATTTGTAGGGCACTGGCTTAACTTGTTTGTAGTAATTATGCCGGGTGCTATGGGTAGTCATGGTGTTGCACATATAGGTTGGCAGGAAATTGGTACTACGCTTGGTTTTCTTGGTTTGTTCTTGTTTACAACATTTACATCCCTAAGTAAAGCTAGCTTAAAAGCAGAAAATCACCCACTTATGGGAGAGAGTATGCACCACCATGTTATTTAAAAATATTGAAGTAATTTTATATTATAAAAAAATAAAATGAGTTTAGTAATTCTTTTATTAGTTGTTGTTGGCACATTGGTGTTGGTGCGTTTAATGAGCGTATTACAGTTGGCAAATAAGCTAACCGGAAACGAAGAAGGAGATGTAACAGACAAAGAAAATAATACTAATGCTATTTTAATGATGGTGTTTTTAGTAGTTGGGATGGTGTTTGTTATTTATACTACTTGGAAGTATGATCAATTTACTTTGCCAATTTCTGCCTCGGAGCATGGTACTATTGTAGATAATTTAATGACCATAAACTGGTACATTTTAGGAATTGTATTTTTCTTAACACAGATTGCATTATTCTATTTTGCTTTTAAATTTAAGTACAATAAAAACAGAAGAGCAGATTACTATGCACATAATGATAAGCTCGAGATTCTTTGGACAATAATTCCCGCTATAGTATTGGCATTTTTAGTTATAACCGGCTTAAGAGCCTGGGGGAATATTATGGATATTGAAACTCAGGAGGGAACGATTATAGAAGTATATGGAAAACAATTTGACTGGACGGTTCGTTATGCAGGACCGGATAACATTTTGGGTAAGTCTGACGTGGAGTTCATTAGTTCAGATAATCCATTGGGTGTAGATCCATCCGACCCAAATGGTAAAGATGATAGAATAGCCAGAGAATTATATCTACCTAAAGGCGAATTAATAAATTTTGAATTTCGTTCACAAGATGTAATTCATAGTGCATATATGCCTCACTTTAGAGCGCAAATGAACTGTGTGCCAGGAATGACTACACGATTTAATATGACCCCAACCATGTCTACAGCAGACATGAAAAAGGAAACAGGAAATGATGATTTTAGATACATATTATTATGTAATAAAATATGTGGTGTTGCACACTATAACATGAAAATGGAATTAGTAGTTGAGGAAAAGGTAGATTTCTTTGTTTGGTTAGGAGGTCAGGAATTAGTGTTTCCTAAGAAAACAGAAGAAAATGCAGCTACGGAAGAAGAGCCTGTAAAAGAGCAGGAAGCGGATTTAGTAGAAGCATCATTATAATAAAAAAGAAAAATTTAGGTCATGGGAGTTATAGATAAAGAAGTACATCACGCGCAGGATGCCCACGCACATGATCACCATCATGAACACCACGAAACATTTTGGAATAAATGGGTGTTCACTACTGATCATAAAATGATATCAAAGCAGTTTTTAGTAACTGCTGTATTTATGGCATTCATTGCCATGGGAATGTCTTTGGTTTTTAGGTTGCAATTAGCATACCCGGAACAACCGTTTCCAATCTTAGAAACCTTATTGGGTAAGTGGGGTACAGACGGAATACTAGACCCTGGATTTTATTTGGCATTAGTGACAATACATGGAACCATTATGGTATTCTTTGTATTGACAGGTGGACTAAGCGGAACATTTAGTAACCTGTTA
The DNA here is from genome assembly GCA_013001815.1 of Bacteroidia bacterium. Lineage (GTDB taxonomy): Bacteria > Bacteroidota > Bacteroidia > AKYH767-A > OLB10 > JABDLV01. The sequence goes on along the minus strand of JABDLV010000072.1, from coordinate 2,673 downwards.
ATTCCCCTACAAATAGGAGCTCGTGATATGGCTTCTGGTTTTCTTAATATGTTGTCCTTTTGGTTTTTTGCTGCTTCTTCTGTGGTAATGCTTTGGTCTGTGTTTATTGAAGCCGGCCCTGCAAGCGGAGGATGGACAATTTATCCGCCATTAAGTGCCTTACCTCAAGCCATTGGTGGTTCTGGATTTGGGATGACATTGTGGTTGGTAAGTATGACATTGTTTATTGTTTCTGCTCTGCTAGGTGGATTAAATTATATAGCTACTATAATAAATTTAAGAACTAAAGGAATGTCAATGATGCGTCTACCGCTTACCATTTGGGCATTCTTAATTACTGCAATTCTTGGTGCACTTTCTTTTCCTGTACTATTTGCTGCAGCATTACTATTAGTATTTGACAGGTCTTTTGGAACTAGTTTCTATTTGAGTGATATACATATTGGCGGAGAATTATTGGCATATGATGGGGGAAGCCCGATTTTATATGAGCATTTATTTTGGTTCTTAGGCCACCCGGAAGTATATATTGTATTGTTACCGGCACTGGGATTAGCATCTGAAGTAATTTCTACCATGTCTCGTAAACCAATATTTGGATATAAGTTTATGGTAGGTTCTATGCTTGCTATTGGTTTCTTATCGTTTATTGTTTGGGGTCACCATATGTTTATGACAGGCATGAACCCGTTCTTAGGTTCTGTATTTGTAGTCACTACATTAATGATTGCGATACCTTCTGCGATTAAGGTATTTAACTATCTCACCACCCTGTTTCGGGGGAATTTAATATTCAGTCCTGCAATGTTATTTGCAATAGGACTGGTTTCTTTCTTTATATCGGGTGGGTTGACTGGGATTATACTTGGTGATTCCACATTAGATATAAATGTACACGATACATATTTTGTAGTTGCTCACTTCCATATTGTAATGGGTGCCGCTGCCATATTTGGTATGTTTGCCGGTGTTTATCACTGGTTTCCACGTATGTATGGCCGTATGATGGATAATAAATTAGGCTATCTGCATTTTTGGCTAACCATTGTTTCGGTATATGGTGTATTCTTCCCGATGCACTTTTTGGGATTAGCAGGTGTACCAAGAAGATACTACAATAACACAGCTTACGAAGGTTTTGACGCCTTTATAAATGTAAATGAAATTATAACCCTTTTTGCAATTCTTGGCGGTGTTGCTCAGTTGATATGGGCATTCAACTTCTTTTATAGTATGTATAAGGGAAAAGAATCAGAACAAAATCCATGGAATTCTAATACATTAGAATGGACTGCACCTGTTGAGCATATACACGGTAATTGGCCTGGAGCAATACCGGAAGTACACCGTTGGCCATATGACTACAGCAAACCTGGAGCAAAGGAAGATTTTATTCCGCAAACCGTACCTTTTTCAGAAACTCCTGAAAGCAATTTGCCGGATGACCATTAATAAGAAAGTAAAAATAAAAGGAAAGCCCTTACAGAAATGTAAGGGCTTTTTTTATGATACCCAAACACCAGGTAACTTTTCAGTCACTTCAATGTTATCAAACTTTGGTGTTTCACGTGCACCATGTTCTTTTACCCAGTCAACCATTTTGGTAACACCATCTTTTAAACTGATAAATCCGGTAATGTTAAAGTCTTTTTTAACTTTTGAGTGGTCTGAAAAGGCATGAACCACTTCATTACGGGCTGGTAAGTGATTTAGTTCACTTTTAATATCCATTACATCCATAATGGTTGTGGCTAGTTCATTCACGGTATATTCTTCATCTGCACCAACATTATAAATTTGCTGATAAGCAGCTGTATTATCTACACTCTTAGCAATGTAAGGTGCAACATCGCCAATATAGCTAAAGGCACGAGTTTGCTCACCATCACCAAACACACTTAATTTTTTGCCTTGCATTAACTGATTCATGAAAATACCTAATACGTTACGGTAACGGTCTGCAATGTTTTGGTATTCGCCATACACATTGTGCGGTCTAAATACTATGTAGTTTAAACCAAACATCTCATGGGCAGACTTTAAGTCTTGTTCTACTGCAAACTTTGCAATGCCGTAGGGGTCTTCTGGTTCAGGTGTCATGTCTTCTGTCATTGGTGTTTGGCCAGCGCCATAAACAGCAATTGAAGAAGTGAATACAAAGCACTTAACTTTATGTTTTACCGATTCATTAATAAGGTTTACGCTACCAATTAAATTATTGGTATAGTTAAATCTACGAATGAAATGACTTAAGCCTTCTGCAGCATAAGCCGCTAAATGATAAACATAATCAAATTGGTGCTCAGCAAATAATTTTTCAAGCAAGGCATGGTCTGTAATTGAGCCTTTAATAAATGTTGCTTTAGGATTCACATTGTCCTCATACCCACCACTTAAATCATCTAACACAACAACATCATGATTCATGTTAACTAAATCATTAACAACATGTGCTCCTATAAATCCGGCTCCCCCGGTAACTAAAGATTTTGGCATTTCATTAAATTTATTCTGCGATATTAAGAAAAATTGAATGATTGTAGACTGAATGTTGATAATTTAGGCAGACGATTAATTTTCTTTTCTGAAGGGAATGATACTTTTATGACATGAATTACAAGCGAATTTATGTTGCTGCAACCAGTCAGCACGTGGGAAAAACAACCTCTACAT
>JABDLV010000061.1 GCA_013001815.1 Bacteroidia bacterium | reverse complement strand
TACCATAATGCTCCCTATACTTTGGTTGAACAAGTAGTAGCAAATGCAGTTGGCACAACATATAATCAGTGGACCAACAATACCGTTGAAGCACAAACCGGTATGTCAGGACTTTGGATTAAGCTAGGATACAACAATGTGTATTGGAGCACACCCAGAGACATGGCACGCTTTGGTTTACTTATGTTAAATAATGGAGTTTGGGATACAGACACGGTCATGCATGATCAAGCCTACTTAAATGACATGATTACTACTTCTCAAAATCTTAATAGTTCTTACGGGTATTTGTGGTGGCTAAACAGTGGGCCGGATTTTATGATACCCGGATTACAATTTGTGTTTAATGGGAATATCACTCCAAATGCACCAACTGATATGTACGCTGCCATGGGAAAAAACGGACAATTGCTAAATGTAGTTCCCAGCAAAAATTTAATAATCATTCGAATGGGCGACAATCCCAATAATTCATTGGTACCGGTTTCTTTTCAAGATGAGATGTGGCAAAAGCTCAATGACGTAATGTGCTTTACTTCAATTGATGAAAACAAAAGCTCAATCCTTTCTTTATTACCTGTTCCGGCTAAAGACTATATTCAAATCAATTCATCAGAACAATTTATAGACTCAGAATTTTCTATTTACAATATGTTGGGAGAGATAGTAACTCATGGGACTATAACATCCGTAAATCACCAGGTTGCAATTAACTCTATACCAGCTGGAGTCTACTATATTAAGATTGGTGATGCTAATCAAGCGTTGCGCTTTATTAAGCATTAATCTGGCTGGGCTACACTGTCAGCAAATCGTCATATTCTATTTTCTCTAATCAAATAGACTTCGCATTGTCAAAGCGGTCATAGTTATTCTGTTCTAGAATGATTAAACTTGTGAATAGTACAATTTCTAATCCCAATATTATGAAACAGATCCTTACTCTCCTTTTAATGTCCATCTGCTCAGTGGCATTTAGTCAAACAACAGAAATTTATGTAAGTGATGCCGGAAATTTTAATAATCCACCTTGGCAAATACTAAAGTTTGATGCCAATGGTCAAAACCCAAGTGCATTCATAAATACCAATTTGAATTGGCCTCAGGATATTTTATTTATTGAAGACTCTAATTTTGTTCTTATATCAAACTTAGGAAGTAATAAAATAACCCGGCACAATGCTACAACGGGTGCATACATATCAGATTTTGCGGGAAGCATTGGTGGTCCAACTAGAATGAAAATTGGACCGGATAGTTTATTATATGTTTTGCAATGGACGGGTAATGGAAGAGTTAGAAGATATGATTTAAGTGGCAACTACATAGGTGAATTTACATCGGTTAGCGTAGGCCAAAGCATTGGTTTAGATTGGGACCAGAATAATAATCTTTATGTATCCTCATATGGAGGTGCACTGGTTAGAAAATTTAATTCAAATGGTGCAGACCAGGGCTTATTTATAAATTCAAATTTACAAGGGCCAACAAACATTTGGTTTGATACAAATGGAGATCTATTAGTTGCTGATTACAATGGTACAAGCGTTAAACGATTTGACAGCACCGGTAATTTTATAAATGATTTTATGACCGGCCTAAATAATTGCGAAGGGGTGGCAATGTTTCCGAACGGAAATATATTAATAGGGAATGGAGGAAACAGTTCTGTTAAAATGTTTGACAGTGCCGGAACCTATTTGTCTGATTTTATCCCGAGTGGTTCAGGAAGTTTAATCAATCCAAATGCAGTTGTTATAAGGCAGAATAATTCTACGGGCGTTACAGAACCCAAAAGTAAAAATGCTATTATTTTTACGCCCAACATTGGTACAGAATTTTTCATTCATCAAAAAATGATAGGTGAATTAACTTCTCTAGAAGTTTTTAATATAGAAGGCACATTCGTAGAGCACATTGACTTTTCTCAAAATAATTGGAATGCTGAACATCTTGCTCCAGGAAATTATATGCTGATAGCTACTTTGAAAAATAAAAACACCATTACGCAGCAATTTGTCATTCGTTAATGCATAAGAGCTAGCCAAAAATTCTGAACATATTATCCTTCAATATTTGTTCAGCCGGGTAATTATTTTTTTTTAAAATATTGCTTATGTCATTTATTTCCTCGTTAGTGAGTACATTTTTCCATTTACTCAAATGATGTTGCTTGTCTTCATCAGTCTCAAACTGATCACTACCCGGAGTACTGCCACTGGGCTTATTTAAATTATGATATGTGGTCTCGTGCAATCTTATATTCCATACATTTTGTATTTCCTCCAAACATTTTCTTGGATTTTGCATTAAGTCTTCAAAATATATCACGTGTACTTTTTCATTCAATCTTCCATCCAACAAGTTTTTATTTTGAATACTCCACTCCAAAGCCAATAACTTAACTTTTGAATTCGCTTCATCTATTTGTGGTTGGTATTCATCAAAATAATTCTGAAACCAATTGGTATTCAAATTAAGCTTGTAACCACTCCAGGCCGGATGATTTAATTGAGAAGCCACCACAGCATACGGGTTTCTAACAATATAAACTGGCTTAGGTATATCAAATTGATTTACCACCCACTTAACTAATAAATTTAATCTGGTAAACTTAAGTACTGCCTTATTTTTAAAAATGAATTGTTTAATCTCAGCGAAATTTTTTTCTGAGAACTTATTCAAGTTTATTAACCGAAGATCCAATATTTGAGTAAAAATTCTTTCACCCATCTGCCAACTCTCCCCTTCCGGAGGAGGTGGCTGATTCCAACCAAAACCTAATCTTGTTAATTTTTTTGAATCGCTTATTTGTAACGGTTCATTTATTAAGGGAGAGTCCATACCAGTGGAAAACATTTCTGCAAGCCAGGTAGTTCCACTTCTACCACTTCCACATATTATATATGGAGTAATTGAAATTCCAATAAATCTTTTGAGTACTGAAATGGACTTAAAGAATCCTGTTTTTAATTTCCACTCTACCTTACTAACTTTCCATCTTGGCATAATTATTAATTATACTACCTAGACCCTTTTTCCATTTCCTTCTTAATCTTTTCATCTGTAACCGCAAACATGCCATGAAAAACATAAGTACTCATTCCATGAAAAAATACTCCAATTCCCCATCCCAGCATTGGCCAGTAAAACCAATAATCATTTCTGCTCTGGCTTGAGATTTGGCTTAAGTTTATGAGAATAAAAAATGCCGAAACAGCTAAATAAACAATCAAATGAATTTTGAAACCGCGCTTTTTTTCCAATCTTTCTTTTGCGCGATTATAGGCTTCTTGATTTTCCATAATTAATGCGTTTTGTATATAGCAATTTAGCCAATTATTTTAATTCGTGAGGTGAGGCAAATTGGCTATTTCAATATAAATTTCATTAAATAGTATAAAACAAGCTGCTGATTCTAGCGTTAAATAATAAATAATATCCGTAATTTTACACTATGACAACGGCACTTTTAGCGGTAACTCTTTTAGGTATAGGATTTGCCTTTATAGCAATTAGAATACTCCTTGTTAAGGGTGGAGAATTTAAAGGAACCTGTGCCAGCAATAATCCTTTGCTACAAAAAGCAGATGGTAGTTGCGGTTTTTGTGGTCGACAAGCCGGTGAGGTTTGCAAAAACGATGAAGCAAAAGCTTAATCAAATTTTTTTATGCTTTCTAAAACTTTTTCATTTTTAGTCATATTTCTTTTTTCTACAGTTGCCTTTTCTCAAAAAATTACCGGTGTAATTATTGATGCCAACTCTAATGAAGCACTACCTTTTACAGCTGTTAGTTTAATCAATCAACTAAGTGGGACAATTAGCAATGCTGAGGGACAATTTGAATTAACAAATAATGACAGCACCTTAACGGATACGCTTCAAGTTAATTTCATAGGCTACGAATTATTTAAAGTTCCTGTTTATGAAATAAAAGGAAACTTAACCATACAACTTAAACCAACTTCTGTTGTGTTTGATGAAGTACTTATAGAACCAAGAGAACCCACCTGGTATATTAAAGAAGCTATTAAGCAGAGAGGATCAAATTATCCTTCACAACCATTTCAAACCATTGCATATTACAATGAAGTAATGAAAGAGAATGATCATTACACCAAATTTACCGAGGCGGTAATAAAAAGCAACCATTCGGTTTATGTAGATACATCTAAAAGCATTCACCAACTTTTACTTTTCAAGGCATCTGACAAAATTGAAGACATGCAATTTATGAAGGCCAAAATGGAAAAGATGGATAGGAAAAAAAGGAAGCAGGCCGAAAAAAAAGGAGAAGAATATGATGAAAAGTCTGAAGCTGTTACTGCAAGTTTTGGCGGACCGAATAGCATACTCTTATTAGACAATATAAAATCCGGTGAAAATTTTTTGGACAGTACAAAATTTAAAAAGTATGAGTATAACTTTGATGGTGCGTCTACTTATAAGAATATAGACATCATCATTATTGGTTTTAAATCGAAACGAACCCTTGATAATTTAAAACAACACGGAAAAATTTATATTAATACGGAATCTAATGTTATAGTGGGAATTGATTTTAATGGACAAATAGTCATTCCTGCCCTGGCCAAACCATTTATGTTAGCTTATGGCCTAAGTGTACATAGTCCCAGACTTGCAGCAAAAGTTCGGTTTAAGCAAATAGACACCACATGGTACCCTGAAATTTTTCAAATAAAATTAAATGGCGCAATGACTAAAAGGTATACATTTAAAGAAAATGAGTATGCCACTTTTGAAATTGAGCAGGTACTATCAATGAATAAAATTCTACCTAATTACACCGCCATCATTCCTAAAGAAAAACAGTTTGATGCAAGTGAAGAAATGCCAAAACAAGTTTACAATGATGAAGGATTTGAGTGGAAAGACATCAACGTGATGAAGGTGAGTTATTAGTCAAGGGTTGAATATACATCAAGCTCCCCATCGGCATTATAATATAATAGATACACTTTCATCTCGGGTTTTGATTCTAAAAATTCCTTGGTTTTTTCTAAACCCTGAACTAAGATGGCGGTTGCATACGCATCGGCATACATGGCGGAAGAGTGCATCACTGTTGCACTAACCAAACTGTTCTTTGCAGGCATCCCGGTTTTTGGATTTATCGAGTGTCCATACTTTTGTCCGTCTGCTATAAAATACTTTCTGTAATTTCCGCTTGTACAAATACCGGTATTATCTACCCTTACCTCCTTTTGAACTACTCTTTCAGCAACCGTACTTGCAATGGGGTCTTCAATCCCAATAGTCCAAACTTTTCCATATTCATTTACTCCTTTAGCTCTCAATTCACCACCAACCTCAACCATATAGTTTTCAATTCCCTCACTTTCTAAGAATTCTGAAAGCACATCAACGGTATATCCCTGTGCAATTGCATTTACATCCAAAGTAACATTTCGATGAAGCTTACTTAATTCATTTCCATATATCCCAACCTTCTCCATTCCAACAAAAAATAATAAACTATCTAATGATTCTTTTGCAATTAATTTATGTTCCTCGGCATTAAACGTATATGCTTTCATTAATGGTCCTACCGTAATATCAAATGCACCATTCGTTTCTGTATACACCTGAGAAGATGCATTCAGCACATTTATCAAATGCTCATCCAATTCCATTTCTTCATTTCTATTTATCTTAGAAATAATGGAATTTGGATCATAAGTAGACAAGCTATTATCAATTACCCTGAATATTGAATCCAATGGTTTACTTAGGTCAACAAATTCATCATGCAAATATTTAATAGTAAACGTTGTTCCTTGAGCACGGCCTTTTACATAAATGTAATCACTGTCTAATCCACAAGAAGAAATAAAAAACAGGCTTAAAAAAAATATGCCCCAAATTGAGGCATATTTTAATCTTATATTTTTTGAATTATCCACCGAAGTCATCAAAGGCTATGTTTTCTGGCGGTACTCCTAAGTCATCCAACATTTTAAATACTGCCTGATTCATCATTGGAGGTCCACATAAATAGAATTCTATTTCTTCCGGCTCCGGATGTTTACTCAAGTAATTATCTAAAACAACCTGATGAATAAATCCTTTATAACCAGTCCAATTATCTTCCGGCAATGGTTCACTTAAAGCAATATTAAACTCAAAGTTTGGAAACTCCTTTTCAATTTTAGTGAAGTGCTCTTCATAAAACATCTCTCTTAAACTTCTTGCACCATACCAATAAGACACCTTACGATCTTTTGTTTTCTCTGTATGAAAAATATGGAATATGTGAGAACGCAATGGAGCCATACCTGCACCACCACCAATGTAAACCATTTCCTTTTTAGTATTCTTAATATGGAACTCTCCATAAGGACCGGAGATTGTTACTTTATCGCCAGGTTTACGAGTAAATATATAGGAAGAACACAACCCTGCAGGTACATCCATAAACTTGTTTGCCGCTCTATCCCATGGTGGCGTAGCAATACGAATATTTAACATAATGATTTGTCCTTCCGCAGGGTGATTAGCCATAGAGTATGCTCTAAATATTGGCTCATCATTCTTTACTTTTAAATCCCAAATTTTAAATTTATCATAATCACCACGATACTCATCATCAATTTTATACAAATCCGTTTTAAAATTTAGTTCATATTCCGGAACATCAATTTGTATATAACCTCCACTTTCAAAGTCTAAGGTTTCTCCAGGGGGAAGCTTTACAACAAACTCTTTAATAAACGTACTTACGTTATCATTTGATATTACTTCGCATTCCCACTTCTTAATACCAAAAATTTCTTCCGGTATTTTAATATCTAAATTCTCTTTTACTTTTACCTGACAACCCAAGCGCCAGTTCTCTTGTATTTCTGCACGAGTAAAGTAAGGCTTCTCAGTAGGTAAAATTTCACCTGCACCATCAAATATTTGGCACTTGCACATTGCACAAGTTCCACCTCCACCACAAGCAGAGGGTAAAAATATTTTTTGATTACTAAGCGTGGTTAGTAATGTATTACCTGCTTCTACTTTTATCGGGTCTTGGCCGTTAATAGTAACGCTCACCAAACCAGAAAACGTAAGTTTTGATTTAGCATACAGAATGATACTTACCAATAGCATTACAAACAATAAGAAAACTAATATTGCTGTAATTACAGTGGTGCCAATTGCTAATGGAATAGTAATAAACATAGTCTTAAATATTGATGCCCATGAAACTCATGAAGGCAATTCCCATTAATCCGGTTATTATAAATGTAATTCCTAATCCACGTAGTGGAGCAGGAACATTTGAATATCTAATTTTTTCTCTGATAGCAGCAATTGCAACAATGGCAATCCACCAACCTACACCTGAACCAAGTCCAAATGATAATGCTTCAGTAATAGATGCGTATTCTCTTTCTTGCATAAATAAAGATCCACCAAGGATGGCACAGTTTACCGCAATCAGTGGCAAGAAGATTCCAAGTGCGCTGTATAATGCAGGTGCAAATTTTTCAACCAACATTTCAACTAATTGAACCATAGCTGCAATAATCGCAATGAACATGATAAAGCCTAAGAAACTTAAATCCACTTCTAAAAATTGAGGTCCAAGCCAAGCTAAGGCCCCTTCTTTTAAAACATAGTTCTCTAATAAATAGTTTACCGGCACTGTAATTCCCAATACAAATATTACAGCGAAGCCAAGTCCAACACCAGTTTTTACCGTTTTACTAACAGCCAGGTAAGAACACATACCCAGGAAGTATGCAAAAATCATATTCTCTATGAAAATTGCTTTTACGAATATATTTATATGC
>JABDLV010000053.1 GCA_013001815.1 Bacteroidia bacterium | reverse complement strand
ATAACTATTATACTGTACATCTTATTTTGTGCAGGATTTCTTCAAGCTCAAGATTACTCAACCGGTATTGGTTTTAGAACCGGTGTTGCACATGGACTTACTGTAAAACATTTTATTGATGAGAAGGCTGCCATAGAAGCCATGCTTTCTACACGCTGGAAAGGAATAACCATTACCGGTTTATATGAAACACATGCTCCTGTTTGGGATACACCAAGATTGAATTGGTACATTGGTGGTGGTGGACATGTTGCTTTTTATGATTATGAATATGATGAACGGGAGCATATGAAAAAGAACCCATGTGTGGATGATTATGATGACCATGCGCTAATTGGCATAGATGGAATTGTAGGAATAGAATATACCTTTAAGCAATTACCATTAAATTTTGGTTTTGATTGGAAACCTACATTTGATTTAGTTGAGTGCAATGACTTTAGAGCAGATGAGGTAAGCCTTTTTGTGAGGTTTGGAATAAAGTAAATTACTTAATCTCTTTCTTCACTTTCTTCAAAGTCAACCAATTCATGGCATTACTTTCTAAGCCCTTAATGTTGTGATGAAATAATCGTAAGATTTGGTCGTAGTACAAAAGAACAACAGGTGCATCTTCAATAATCATTCTATTCATTTGCTTATACAAATCCAAACGCAAACTGTCATTAGCCTCCCCTAGTGATTGTTCATATAGTTCATCAAATTCACGATTATCATAATGGGTATAGTTGGGTCCGTTGGGTGCTTTGTTTTTAGAATAAAACAGTGACAGGTAATTTTCTCCATCCGGGTAATCTGCAATCCAGCTGGCTCTAAAAAACGATACTGCTTGTTTCGATACCATTTCTCGCAAAGCCGCACCCTGGTTCACTTCTATTTTTATATCTATTCCAATATCATCCAACTCACCTAAAATATATTCACACAAATCTAAGTACTGTGGCGTGGTACTTAAAACAATTTGTGGCAAGCCATTTCCATTTTCAAATCCTGCTTCGGCTAATAATGCTTTTGCTTTTTCGGGGTTATAATTATATCCTTTCACTTCAACTGAATCAAATGAAGGTAAACCCGGTGGAATGAATCCAAACTCGGCAGGAGTACCTATGCTGTTGCGCAAATAAGTTATCATTTTTTTTCTGTCAAATCCATAATTAATTGCTTGTCGAATTTTTTGAATCCTCAATGGATTTCCTTGCATCACTTCATGTGTACTATCAATTTGTATTCCCAAATATTCTGTATTCAAAAAGGGTTCCGATTCCATTTTAAACTTGCCATGATACTTGGCGCGCATTCTTCCATCCCGTGTAAGCAAGTCATCTTTAAAAGAAGCATCTACCGCATTAATAAAATCCAAATTACCTTTGATAAACTCTAAAAAAGTGGCTTGCTTATCGTTTATAAAAGAGATAGACACGGCATCTAAGTACGGCAGCCTTTGTGCACCGTCAAATTCAAAATAGTTTTCATACTTATGGAATATGAGCGCATTTTGTTCCACCCATAAAAAATATTTGAATGCACCCGTTCCAATTGGATTCACCCTGAAATCTTTTCCGTAGTGGTTTACAATTTCAGGTGGTACCACACAACAATAAATGGAAGAGAGCAATCCCAAAAACGGACCAAAAGGCTTAGTTAATTCAATAACCAATGTAGAATCGTTTGGAGCTGTAATGGCATAATCACCTGATCCATTCTTAGCTACATTTTGAAATATCCATGCACCCGGTGAGACCGTTTTTGGATCCAGTATTCGTTTTAAACTGTAAACGAAATCATCAGCAACCACCGCCCTACTATTCTCCTCACCAAATAATTTATGCGGATGAAAAAATACATCTTGTCTTAACGTAAATGTGTAGCGCTTGGCATCATCATCAATACTCCAACTTTTGGCAATACTAGGCTGCACTTTCAAATATTTATCAAACTGCACCAAACCATTGTATAATTGATTGCAAGCCCAGATATTGGTTTGGCTTCTGGCAAATGCCGGGTCTAAAGAAGTAATCCCTTCAGCCAGGTTAAAACGAAATACCGATTTACCTCCATCATTATGTTTGGTACCGCAGGACAGCATTAACATAAGAGAAAACAAACACAAAAAGAGGTGATTACGCATACCTAACAAATATAAACTTTGAGCTAATATAATTGGTATTTTTGCGCATTCATGAAAACCGTTGCATTTCATACCCTGGGCTGCAAGCTCAATTTTGCCGACACCGGAACTCTATCCAGTGAATTAGAGGGCTTTGGCTTTAGCCGAGTGGCTTTTAATGAAAAGGCAGATGTATATGTAATAAATACCTGCAGCGTTACCGAAAATGCAGATAAAGAATGCAAGAGTATTGTAAATCGTGCATTGGCAAAAAATGCAAATGCCTATGTGGCCGTTACCGGTTGTTTTGCGCAATTGCAACCAAATAAAATTGCAGGTTTTGAAGGGGTTGATTTGGTAATTGGAGCAGGAGATAAATTTAAACTGGCTAACATTTTGAATGACTCTTTTATAACAAGAAAGAAAAAAGTAATGGCTTGTGAAATTGATTCGGTAAGTGATTTTGTTGCTACCAGTACCGAGGAAGACAAAACAAGAGTATACTTAAAAGTACAGGATGGTTGCAATTACAATTGCTCATTTTGTACTATTCCTCTAGCCAGAGGTAAAAGCAGAAGCGATAGTTTAGATAATATCATTCAACGTGCCAATGACATTGCAACAAAAGGTGCAAATGAAATAATCTTAACCGGAATTAATTTAGGTGATTATGGATTAGATGGAAGAACAGGTGAACGCTTTGCCACATTCTATGATCTGTTGCAGCGTTTAGATAATGAAGTAGACATTCCTAGAATTCGAATATCATCCATTGAACCCAATCTGCTTTCTGATGAAATCATTGAATTGGTGGCATCATCTAACAAAATTGTTCCTCACTTCCATATTCCGCTACAAAGCGGTTCTGATGAAGTGTTGCGTGCGATGCAAAGACGATATAAAAGAGAAGTTTATTCAAGCAGAGTAAATAAAATCAAAGCATTAATGCCGAACTGTTGCATAGGTGTTGATGTAATTACAGGTTTTCCGGGAGAAACAGATGCTGATTTTAATTTAACATATGAGTTTTTAAAAAACCTGCCTATCTCCTATTTGCACGTATTTACATACTCAGAAAGAGAAAACACCAAAGCAGTTAATTTGCCTGGAGTAGTTGAATTAAGTAAAAGAAAAGAACGCAATAAAATACTTAGAGAACTATCTGAGGAAAAACAAAAACATTTTTACCAGACACAACAAGGGAAGCAACATCGCGTTTTGTTTGAAAAAAATAATAGAAATGATTTCGTTTACGGATATACGGATAATTATATTCGTGTAAAACATAAATATGATGAATCACTTTGTAATTCATTAGTAGATTGCACAGTAGATTCATTAGATAATTTAATGGCAAGTGCAAGCTTGCTAAAACCTGCATTAGCAGAGCAATTCTAAACTATGTACCCAACTATTTCGCACTTATTAGAAGACCTTTTCGGAATATACATTCCATTACCCATACAAAGCTTTGGCTTTATGATGGCAATGGCATTCTTAGCTGCTGCTTATACGTTGATGCTTGAATTAAAAAGAAAAGAAAAAGAGGGTTTAGTATCTGCAGAAACCATACAAGTAAAAAAAGGAGAGCCCGTTAAATTTTTAGAATTGCTTAGTTCATTTGTGATTGGGTTTATAATGGGTTATAAATTTGTTTTTGCCTTTATGAACTATGACAGGTTTGTAAGTGACCCACAAGGTGTAATCCTATCTGCTGAAGGAAATATAATTGCCGGATTATTGTTGGGTCTTGTTTTTGCCGGATGGCGCTACTATGAAAAAAACAAAGAGAAGTTGCCGCAACCAAAAATTGTATCAGAAAAATTACACCCTTATCAATTGGTAGGAAATATTACCATGGCCGCGGCTATTGGTGGTTTATTAGGTGCTAAAGTATTTCATAATTTAGAATACCCTGAAGAGTTTGCTGAAGACCCTTGGCAGGCACTAATTTCATTTAGTGGACTTACTTTTTATGGAGGCTTAATTGTAGGAGCTATTTCGGTAATATGGTATACCAACAAACATAAAATCAAACCATTTGTAATTGCAGATGCTGCTGCACCCGGTTTAA
>JABDLV010000051.1 GCA_013001815.1 Bacteroidia bacterium | reverse complement strand
CAGTTTATTCATGATTGCCTGGTAAAACTGAATGAAGAATTAGATGTTTTCGATTCATCCCTTTTAATTAAACACAATACGCCAGTAAAAGCCTGGAAAGAACTGTTCAAAGAATATAACATAAACTCAGTGTTTACAAATAACGATTATGAACCCTATGCTATAGACCGAGATAATTCCATTGAGAAATTAGCTAATAAGAACAATGCCAGTTTTAACTCATTTAAAGACCAGGTAATTTTTGAAAAAGATGATGTACTCAAAGATGATGGCACTCCATACACGGTTTTCACCCCATACAGCAGAAAATGGAAAAGCCTGTTTCAGAAAACCATGATAAAACCATATTCTACTGCAGATGGTCACTTTACAAAAAAGAAATTTCGCATGCCTAGCATGAAAGAAATTGGCTTTAAAGAAATGCATTTGAATTGGCCTCCAATGGCAGCAAGTAAATCAATCTTACAAAACTACAAAGCACAAAGAGATTTTCCGGGAATTAACGGAACCACTAAGTTAAGCGTGCACCTGCGTTTTGGAACCATTAGTACACGCAAATGCTATGAATATGCAATAAAACATAGTGATACCTGGATGAATGAACTAATCTGGAGAGAATTCTACAAAATGATCCTGTGGCATTTTCCGCAAGTGGTTAAAGAAGAATTTAAGTCAAAATATGCAGACATTCAATGGAATAATAATGAAAGTGAATTTAAAGCATGGTGCAATGGAACAACAGGTTACCCTATGGTAGATGCGGGAATGCGTGAACTCAATGCAACCGGTTTTATGCATAATCGTGTACGCATGGTAGTAGCTAGTTTTTTAACCAAGCATCTTTTAATAGACTGGCGCTGGGGCGAAACCTACTTTGCAGAAAAATTATTAGACTTTGATTTAAGCGCAAACAACGGAGGATGGCAGTGGGCAGCAGGTACAGGTAGCGATGCAGCTCCCTATTTCAGAATATTTAATCCGGAAAGTCAAATGAAAAAATTCGATAAAGACTTGAAATACATTAAACATTGGGTACCGGAATATGGAACAGACAAATATCCTGAACCGATTGTTGACCATAGATTTGCTAGAGAAAGGTGCCTGAGCACATATAAAGCAGCTTTAAGCTAACTAAACATCCCTCACATAAAGCTTATCCATCAACTCAATTAGTATCTGCTTCTTTTCACTTGATACATCTATTTTATTTAACAAATGCTTCGCTTCATTAAAATAAGAATCAATCTTTTGTTGAGTAAGCTCTTTGACACCAACTGAGTCATATAATGCAGTTACGGCCTCCACTTTATCATTTGCATTCATACTCACTCCGGTATTATTCATTAAACCCTGCAATCGGTTTAAGTTTTCTCCTTCTGCCAGCTCGAGGGCTTTTAACAATAAGAAGGTTTTCTTATTTGAAATGATATCGCCACCCACTTGTTTACCAAAGTTTTCTTTATTTCCGTACACATCAAGCAAATCATCTTGTAGCTGAAAAGCGATTCCAAGATTAATTCCAAAATCATACAGAATTTCGGCTTGTTTTATGTTGGCATTAGCAGTTATGGCCCCAATTTCTAAACTGGCAGCAAGCAACACTGCTGTTTTCAACCGAATCATTTCAATGTACTCATCAATTTGCACATCATCACGGCTCTCAAAGTCCATATCCATTTGCTGCCCTTCGCAAACTTCTAAAGCAGTGCTGTTAAATAAGTCTAACACCTTTTTTAAATGGTCTTCTTGTACTGAGCTAATCATTTGAACCGATTTAACAAACATCGCATCTCCACTTAATATCGCAATATTGCTGTTCCACTTTTCATGTACGGTTTGTTTTGCTCTTCTTACCGGAGCATTGTCCATTATATCATCATGCAGCAAAGTAAAGTTGTGAAACACCTCTATTCCACACGCGGGCATCAGCGCATCATTTACATTTCCACCAAATAAATCATTGGCTATTAAAAGAAGACTAGGGCGCATTCGTTTACCACCCAGGGTAAGCATATAGCGTATAGGTTCATACAATTGAACAGGCTTCGCATTAAAGTGTAAATCCTTTAATTGATTTTCTATTAAAGATTGAAAATGTTTTAAATTATGCATGAAGCTACAAGCTGAAATTTGGTATACTAAACAAATTGCGGTGCACTTAGCACTTTAGCAATACCATCTTCTATGTTTAAAGGTTCGCGGTTCAATAAGTAACGCATTTTTGCAACATCTGGTTTTCTGCGTGTCATGTCACCTTCTTCTAATGGCGGAACATGAACAATTTTAGAAGCAGAGTTTGTGAGTTTGAGAATGAGCTTAGCCAAATCTAGAATGGTTATTTCATGTGCAGATCCAATGTTGGCAACATCATTGACAATCTTGTTATTGTAGAATGCATTTAAACATGCATCTAAATTATCATCTATATAACAAAACGTTCTTGTTTGGGTTCCATCACCGTAAATGGTAATATCCTGGTTATCCTGTGCTGCCATTATAAATTTTGACATTACAAAATCAGGGCTTTGTTTCGGCCCATACGTATTAAAAAACCTAAAAATGGTATAATCTAAATCATATTCTTGTTTGTACGCTCGCAAGTATGCTTCACCAACATTTTTTACAATCGCATATGGCAAACGAGAATTTAAAGGAGTGGTGTGTTCATTCTGCGGAAACTCAACCGGTTCTCCATACACTTCTGAGGATGAAGAAAAATAAATTCGTTTAACTCCTGTGTTCTTGGATAGATTCAACACATTCTCAAGCCCGTCTAAATCTCTTAACACCAAAACAGGATTTGCAACAGTACGTTTAACTCCAACAACTGCAGCATAGTGAAACACATAATCGAAAGAGTAAGCATGAAAGATGCTTGAAATCTCATTAAAATCATTGGCATCTGCTTTGATAAATTTAACATTGCGATAAGCAGAAGTTGGAATTTTATTCAGACTACCGGTAAGTAAATTATCTACTATTACCACATAATTATCCGGGTCATCTGCCAATCTTTTAGCCATTGAACTTCCAATAAAACCGGCACCTCCAGTAACTAAAATTTTTCTTTCCATATTTATTCTTCTGCTATATTAAGCAAGTAGCGACCGTACCCGCTTTTTAAAAGGCCTTCAGCTAATTTACGTAATTTTTGATTATCAATAAAGCCCATATCGTAGGCTATTTCTTCAATACAGCCTATTTTTTGCCCCTGTCTTTCTTCAATTACCTGCACGAACTGGGATGCTTGCATAAGCGAAGAAAACGTACCGGTATCAAGCCAGGCGGTACCCTTATCCAAGATTCCAACTTTTAAGTTGCCTTGTTCTAAGTACACTTTGTTTACATCGGTAATTTCATATTCACCTCGTGCACTGGGTGCCAAATTTTTTGCAATCTCTACAACATTTTCATCATAAAAATACAATCCCGGTACTGCGTAATTCGATTTAGGTTTCTCCGGTTTTTCTTCAATAGACAAAGCTTTATTGTTTTTATCAAATTCAACCACACCATATCTTTCTGGATCAGAAACATGGTAAGCAAATACAACACCGCCAGTTGGATCTTGATTCTCTTGCAATAGTTGTTTTAGTCCGGTACCATAAAAGATATTATCGCCAAGAATTAATGCAGCTTTTTCTCCATTAATGAATTTTTCGCCAATGGTAAAGGCCTGTGCTAAACCTTTGGGTTCAGGTTGCTCTTCAAAGTGAAATTCACAACCTAATCTGCTCCCATCACCCAACAAATTTTTAAAATGAGGTAAATCATGTGGAGTAGAAATTATTAGAATCTCTCGAATTCCTGCCATCATCAAAATTGACAATGGATAGTAAATCATTGGTTTATCGTAAACAGGCATTAGCTGTTTACTCATTGCTAAAGTTATTGGGTGTAACCTTGTACCGGATCCCCCTGCTAGTATTATTCCTTTCATCGTATAAAAAAACAAAAAATTAATTAAACTTCCGACTTTGGTTTTGCCAGAGTATCTGTACCGTTATTTACTTTTTTTATATCGATATCATCCATTTTCTCATCATTTCCATCATTGCCATTATTCGTAAACACATCAATAATGGGTTCATTTAAAAATGCTTTTGTAGTAAGCTTTCTTTCTAAAGAAATAAGTAAAGCCGGCAAAAATACCAGATTTGATATCATTGCAACCATTAGTGTTAGTGAAATTAATATTCCTAATGATTGAGTACCGCCAAAACCTGAGGCTGTAAAAATGAAAAAACCAGCGAATAAAATGACCGCAGTGTATACCATACTCAAACCGGTTTCTCTTATTGTTCTAGAAACGGTTCTGGAAATACTCAAAGAATAATAGCGCATATCATGACGATAGCGCGTTAAAAAGTAAATGGTGCCATCAGAAGAAATACCGAACGCAATGCTGTAAATTAAAATCGTTGATGGTTTTAACGGAATTTGAAAATACCCCATTAAACCGGCTGTAATAATTAACGGTATTAAACTTGGTAATATGGAAACTAAAATCATTCTAACGCTCATAAACAACATTATCATAATGATTGAAATGAGGATGATTGCCAAGATAATACTCTGAACCAGGTTAGAAACCAGGTAAGCATTTCCTTTTAAAAATATAAGACTGTTTCCGGTTATTGTGGTATTGTACTTTACAGGATCGAAAATTGCTTCAATCTCTTTGTTCAACTCATCAATTACCACACCCATTTTCTTTGAACCAATGTCAGCTACTTGTACACTCACTCTTGCTGTTTGCTTGGTAGAATCTACAAAGGCATTTAGCAAGTCGCTTTTTTCGTTCTTGGCATCTACATACTTGCTAAGCTTATTCATTTCCAGTGCACCCGGTAATATATATGCTTTAGGATTTCCACCCCTGTAACTTTGATATGCATACTTAATTCCATCAACTACACTTATGGAACGACTCAACTCATCTTTTTTTGCAAGACGTTTTTGCAATTTATAAATGAGTGCTAAGTTTTTATGGTTGTTTAATCCTTTCTTCTTTTTTGTATCAATTAATATTTCTAAAGGCAAAATCCCTTTAAAATGCTTTTCAAAAAATTGCAAATCAACATAAACAGGATCGTTTTTAGGTAAATCATCAACCACGTAGCCCACCGCATTAATGCGAATGATTCCAATGATGGATAAAAGAACCAAAACCGCTACCGATGCATGAACCCAATTGGTATACTCATGCACTAACCGATCTATAAACTCTAAAAAGAAATTGGTACGCTTAGATTTTAAGTGTTTTATATGATCAATTTTAGGAGCAGCTAAGTAGGAAAAGATAATGGGTATTAAAATGAGTGATATGGCATAGGTTGCCATAATATTGAGTGCGGCAATTAAACCAAACTCCATTAAAATATTACTCTTTGTAAAGTAAAATACACCAAACCCAATGG
>JABDLV010000026.1 GCA_013001815.1 Bacteroidia bacterium | reverse complement strand
CGTTTTGGTTTTATATAAATTACAGAATTAGGATATACCGGAGTATATTTTTCTGCATCATTGTATTTTAATACTTGCCAAAGCATCATGTCATTTCTTGTTGCAATGCTTAACCATGTGTCACCCGCGTGCGACATTACATAAGGTACATTGTTTCTGTCAGCAGAGATTTTAATTTTTGAAGGTGTGGTATTTGGAACGTTTACCGGCTTGCTTTTTTTAATAGAAGTAACGGTTCTTCCTTTTTTAGTTTTTGATTTATTGGAATTGTTGTGAGCGTAGTAGTTCTGGCCTAGTTTATCTAAGTCATAAAGCTCATTCTCCTCAATAATTTTAATTAGTAAATGACCGTATTTAGGATTTGTGGCATAGCCGGCTTTTTTCAATCCATGACTCCATTTTTTATAATCTGTAATTTCATACTCAAATAAAAAATCATAGCGACCTCTGGTAGTCAAAAATTTAGAATGATCTCTATATGAATCTAAAACAGTTTTATATTTTCTAAAGCACTCATTTTTTTCGTCATCATCCATTTTAATCGATGGGCCGTTCCAGCTGCTATGACATTTAATACCAAAATGATTTTTTGCTTTTGTAGCCAGTTTGCTATTTCCGCTACTAGATTCCAAAATGGCTTGCGCCAATGTAATGCTTGCAGGTACTCCGCTTTCAATCATATCTTGTATGGCAAAATCTTTATACGTAGCAATGTATTCTTGTTTAGTTATTTTTTTATGCTGTGCAGTGCTGCTAAAACTAAATAGGAGTATAAATGCCGCAAAGAATGTTACTTGTTTCATCTTCAAAATAATTTTTATGAAATTTTTTCTGTACAAGTAAATTTAAGGGCTATGCGAGATGCTTGCCGGCACAAAATTGTACGAAATACACATGTTTGTGTTAATAACCCTATTTCAGCTTAATGTACTGTAATCCGCCTGTATGTAAGGCTAAAACCTTTGTGTTTGGCTTTAGGCATCTATTGTTTATCATCTCGGTAATGGCATAAATCAATTTTCCTGTATAAATCGGCTCAATTTCTATTCCGCTTTGAGCATTAAATGATTCTACAAAATTGTTCAACTCATCATTAGATTTTGCATATCCACCAAAGTGAAAATCATTAATTATTTCAAACTGTGTTTTTCGTTTTTCAGGAATATACTTTAGAACATTTTTTTCTAAATAATCTTGTGCATTTAATACAGCAACACCTATTGCATTTTGATTTTCATTTAATGAAGAAACTATTCCCGCCAGTGTTGTTCCGGTTCCACATGCAACAGCAATGGTATCATAAATTGCGTCTTCACTTTCTAATATTTCCATACATCCTTTTACTCCAAGTTTATTAGAGCCTCCTTCATGTACCATATAAAATGAACCGAATCTTTCTGTTAACGCATCTATAAAATTTTTATTTTCTTTATTTCTGTATTCTTCTCGACTAACAAAATGCAACTTCATTCCTTGTTCATTCGCATAGTTAAGTGAAGGATTTAATACTTCAATTTCGTTTCCTCTAATAATTCCAATTGATTTTAATCCTTCCTTATTGCAAATAGCGGCTGTTGCTACTATGTGATTTGAATAGGCTCCACCAAAAGTTAAGATGGTGTCCAAGCCTTGGTTTTTAGCCTCAATTAAGTTGTGTTTTAGCTTATAGCCTTTATTTCCCATGCTTATTGGGTCTGGCAAGTCTAGGCGCTTAATAAATAGCTCTACACCAGCCTTTTTTATGCTTGGATGGCTGATTTGAACAGTATTTGACTTATTGGTTGGTTGAGCAGAAAACAAGGAAATATTGTAATAGTTATATGTTAAAATTACCGAAATTTGCGTGATGTCAATAAAGGATAAGCTGGAAAAAGATGAATATTATGAAGAAAATGGATACATTGTTTTTACCGAAAAATATCATCTGAATAGAGGATATTGCTGTCAAAGCAATTGCCGGCATTGTCCTTATGGATTTAATAAACCCAAAAAGAAAAAAAGTTTTACTAAAGAAAATATGAGTAATACAATAAACATTTCAGAGAAGTTAGATTTAACTAAAGTTAAAACGCCTACAGGTACAGATATAAGTTGCAAAGGTTGGGTGCAAGAAGCTGCATTGAGAATGTTGCACAACAATTTAGATCCTGATGTTGCAGAACGGCCGGAAGATTTAATTGTGTATGGAGGTACCGGTAAGGCAGCAAGAAATGTTGAAGCATTTCATTTAATCGTAAAAGCATTAAAAGATTTAGAAGAAGATGAAACGTTGTTGGTTCAGTCTGGAAAACCGGTTGGCATTTTACCAACACATAAAGATGCACCTCGTGTTATCATATCAAACTCTATGTTGGTGCCACATTGGGCTAATTGGGAGCATTTTAGAGAATTAGAAGCTAAAGGATTAACCATGTACGGTCAAATGACTGCAGGCTCATGGATTTATATTGGTTCACAAGGTATTGTTCAAGGTACTTATGAAACATTTGCTGAAGCAGCACGACAGCATTTTGGTGGTTCCTTAAGAGAAACCTTAACCGTTACCGGTGGCTTAGGTGGTATGGGTGGTGCTCAACCATTAGCGGTTACTATGAATGAGGGAGTTTGTTTAGCAGCTGAAGTAGAGGAGTGGAGAGTAAAGAA
>JABDLV010000228.1 GCA_013001815.1 Bacteroidia bacterium | reverse complement strand
TCATTTCTTCAATATACTCGTAAGCTGCTGTCGGTAAATAATACCGAACATCCTTTTTATTTTTAATTGCCTTACGAATAAACGTGGAAGAAATTTGCATTAGCGGTGCTTCGGTCCATTTTACATTAGAGTGATCTTTTAAATCTCCACCCGCATGTCCCGGTCTGGGATACACATACAAAAAGTGGTTCTCTATAATTTGCTCATAGTTTTTCCACTTATGGAAATGTTCCAAATTATCGCTACCCATGATTAAGGAGAATGTATGATCAGGATATTTTTCAGATAAATGTGCAAGTGTGTTTATAGTATAACTGGGTACCGGCAAACCAAATTCAATTTTAGATGTTTTTATGTTTTTATACTCTTCTCCTATTGCCAACTCTACCAACTGAAAACGGTGATGGTCTGCCAATAATGAGCTTTGTTTTTTCAGCGGGTTATGCGGACTAACTACCATCCATACCTGGTCCATGTCAGAAAACTCTGCAAAATAGTTCGCCAAAACCATGTGCCCCATATGCACCGGGTTATAAGAGCCAAATAATAAACCTATGTGTTTCATTTAAGCAGGCGTTTAATCAGAAGGATTATCATTAACATCCTCTTTTATATACTCATCCAATAGTTCTTGAGCAGTAGCAAAAGATTTATCTAAATCCTTATTCACCAATACATGATCGAAATGAAAAGCGTGTTCTATTTCTTGTTCTGCCTTGCTTATTCTGGTTAATAAACTTTCTGCAGATTCTGTTTTTCTTCTTTGCAATCGTTTTTTTAAATCTTCAACACTGGGTGGCATTACAAAAATTGCCAATGATTTTTCTTTAAACTGTTTTTGCAAATTCAACCCACCTTGCACATCAATATCAAAAATAACCATGTTCCCTTCTTTACTAATTCTCTCTACTTCGCTTTTTAAGGTGCCGTAGTACAAGTCAGTGTATACCTGTTCCCATTCTAAAAATTCATCTGCTTCAATCTTCTTCTTAAACTCATCAGTGCTCAAAAAGTAGTAATCATCTCCATCTTGTTCATTCTCTCGCTTTATGCGAGTGGTAGCAGATATTGAAAATTTTAGTTTAGGGTTATTACTTAATAAGTGCTGCACAATGGTAGTTTTACCACTACCCGAAGGGCCGCAAATGATAACCAGTCTATTTATTATTTGATTTAGATTACTCAATATTACAACACGTTTGCAACTTGTTCTTTTATTTTTTCTAAATCATCTTTCATCCCAACAACCAGGCGTTGTATTTCAGCATCATTGGCTTTAGAACCAATGGTGTTTATTTCTCTTCCGATTTCTTGCGTTATAAAACCTAATTTTTTTCCGTTAGATTCTTTTCCGCTTAACACTTCTTTAAAATAATCCAGGTGCGTTTTCAGTCTTAATTTCTCTTCAGAAATATCTAACTTCTCTAGGTAGTAAATTAATTCTTGTTCAAAACGGTTTTCATCAAAGTTCAACTGTTCAATTTGTTTTACCTGTCCTTGCAGCTTGTCTTTTATTCTACCTGCTCTGCTCCCATCTATCTCTTCTACTTCTTTTAAGTATTTATCTATAGATGTAATACGGCTATTCATATCTGTATCCAATGATTTTCCTTCTACATCTCTAAAACCATTTACTTTTTTCAGAGCATCAGCAATTATACCTTTTAGTGCGTTCCAACTTTCTTTATCTAATTCCTCAGATTCTAAATTCATTACATTCGGTAAACGCATAATCAATCCCAAATAGTCATTAGATACAATTCCCGATTCGCCTAAAGTTTGAAATTCTTTATGGTAAGCTTGTATTAATGGCTTGTTTAAAAAGTTGGTTGACTTTGTGCCAGAAAATTCTACGTTAGACGATAACTCTACTTTACCTCTACTCAATTCCGTAGAAATTAGATTTCTAATGTCCATTTCTTTTGAGCGGTAAGCTTGTGGCAACCTTACATTGCATTCCAAAAACTTACTGTTTAAAGATTTTATTTCAATACTTACTCGGTTACCGTTTACTTCGCCACTGGCCTTGCCATATCCGGTCATTGATTTAATCATAGTGCATTAATTATGTTCAAACAAAAATATATTTTTAATTAGTCCATCCTAGGTTTTTGTACGGCATTTGTTGGCTTGCTAACCAGGTAAACTCCGGTAAATATTAAAACTGCCGCTAATAAGTGCAGCACATTGGGAATGTCTTTACCGAATAACAAAGCAAATAAGGTTGCAAATACAGGTTGCAAATAAATATAGGTGCTAACCGTTGATGCATTTAAGTTTTTTAGCGCATACAGATTACATAAATATGCAATAAGGGTTGTTCCCAAAACTACATACCCAATGCTTAAATAAGCATGAGTTGGTAATGTACTCCAGTCAACTTGTTTTAATTCACCCACACCAAAAGGAGTAACCATAAATATTCCAAAAAAGAACAACCAAAACATAACCGTTAAAGGTTGGTACTGTTTCATAATGGGTTTAGCCAGCACTAAGAAAATGGCAAACGAAATTGAGTTAATGAATATAAATAAGTCACCCAATGCATTGCTTTGAGACATTTGTAATTGGTTGCCATATAATATGAGTGATGCAGCTCCGATAATTCCCAGTAGAATGCCACTTATTTTAAGTTTGGTAATTCTTTCTTTTAAAAATACAGATGCAATGATTAATACCGTAATGGGATTGGTGGTCATAATTAAGGCGGCATTAATGGGTGTTGTTAATGACAGGCCTTTAAAGAATAACAATTGATTAATGGCTATACCAAACAAAGCTAAAAGCATAAACTTTTTGTATTTGCCTTTAATGCTTTCTGTTTTTACAATAATCTTAAACAGAAAAAAGTACAAGATGGCTGCTATACAAACACGTATGGTTATAAAAGCATATGGAAGTATGTATTCGGGCATTGCAATTTTTGCAATAGAGTAATTTGCCCCGTACAATAAGTTGGCAGATAATACAGCCAAATGTGCTTTTGTGTTGTTTCCTTTCAATACAACCTGCTTATGAATTGGGTGTGAAGGTCAAAAAAAATAAGCTATAAAAAACCCTGAATTGCCAATTATTACTGGCAATTTCCGTAATTTGCAAGCCTAATGAATGCTACCTTAACAAAAGAAAACTTTGAAGTAAAACTGCCCATTTTTGAAGGGCCATTTGACTTATTACTCTTTTTTATAGAAAGAGATGAGTTGGATATACATAATATTCCTATTGCTAAAATCAGTCAGGATTTTTTAGACTATATACATGAGGCACAAAAGTTAAATATTGAGCTGGCGAGCGAGTTTATATTGGTAGCCGCAACTTTAATGCGCCTAAAAGCTAAAATGTTATTGCCTAGGTATGATGAAGATGAGGAGCAGGAAGATGATCCAAGAAATAATTTAGTACAGCAGTTATTAGAATACAAGCGCTACAAAGAAGCTGCTAATGACATGAGTGACTTGGAAGATTTAAGAAGGAAATTGATTGAAAGAGGAAATCTGGAAGCTGAATTGCTGTCTATTGCAAGTCAGGAAACGGATGATGATTATGCTTCTGAGCTTAATCAATTAACCCTTTACAAGCTGCTTTCTTCATTTGAAAAAATTATGGAGCGTATGCGTTATCGCGAAGCTTCAAAACATACAGTGATTCAATACCCTTATACACTTGACCAGGAAAGAACTTTACTAAGAAATAAAATATTAAATAAACCCAAACTTTCTTTCATGGAAATTTTTAGTGAAGTGAAAGAAAAAATACATGCCATATTCATATTCCTTGCGCTTTTAGATGTTTTACAAGCAGGAGATGCATCTGTTGTAGTTGGTGAAGGCGCAAATAATTTTTGGATTACTCAAAAGCAAGCTGACACCGAACATGCAGACTAGTGGTGAAGAGATAGTCAAAAAATTTCGCCCCACTAAAATCATTTTGCCCATAATAATTGGTCTGGGTATAACCGCATTTTTTATAATAAGAGATTTTGATGAAGAGGCCTATGCTAAAATTAGCTGGGGCACTTCTACCTTCTTTTGGGTGTTTATGGCCCTTGTAATGATGGTGGTGCGTGATGTTGCGTACATGTA
Source organism: Bacteroidia bacterium (assembly GCA_013001815.1). Classification (GTDB taxonomy): domain Bacteria; phylum Bacteroidota; class Bacteroidia; order AKYH767-A; family OLB10; genus JABDLV01. Next base: position 11,321 of record JABDLV010000228.1, on the reverse strand, counting down.
CCGTTTGCGTATACTTACGGAAAAAGCCATTAGCTGGGGACGTAGTTTTGTGGTAATAATGCTCTGGGAGTTTGCTTCGGCCATTAGCCCAAGTGTTGTTGGTGGCTCTGCATTTGCCTTTTTTATTGTAAACAAGGAAGGAATTAAAATGGGAAAGAGTATTGCTGTAGTAATGGCAACCGCCTTTTTAGATGAGTTGTTTTTTATTCTCATTGTACCGGTTATTCTTCTTTTTGTAGGAACCAATTCATTGTTTATAGACGTTGATCCCACAGGTTCACTGTCTGCTTCTTACGGAAAAAGTTTGTTATACTTTTTTTGGTTTGGTTACTTAATGGTTTGTGTTTACATTCTAATTGTTTCTTATGCGCTGTTTATAAACCCAAGAGCGATTAAATATTTAATGGTAAAATTATTTTCACTGCCCTTATTGCGCAGATGGAAACATTATGCTTTAGATACCGGTAACGACCTAATCATAGCATCCGGAGAATTAAAATCTAAAAAGTTTGTTTTTTGGTGGAGAGCTTTTGCCGCCACTTGCTACTCTTGGACAGCAAGATATCTGGTTGTAAACTGTCTATTATTGGCCTTTACAGCCCTTACTCTTTCTGATAACCTACTCATTTTTGCCCGTCAATTTGTAATGTGGATTATAATGCTAGTTAGCCCCACACCAGGCAGTGCCGGTGTAGCTGAGGTCGTATTCCCTGCATTTTTGGGTCAATTTACACCGCTTGGTTTAGCAGCATCTTTAGCATTACTATGGCGACTGATTAGTTATTACCCTTATTTAATCATTGGTGCCATTTTAATACCTCGTTGGGTAAGAAGAAAATTACTTAGCAAAAAATAAAATTAAATCTATCTTCGAAACCGAAAATAAAAAAGAATTAAATGAAATTCGGAACAAAAGCTATACATGCCGGTCAGCATCCTGACCCAACTACAGGGGCAATTATGACTCCTATTTATCAAACTTCCACTTATGTGCAAGCAAGTCCGGGTGACCATAAAGGATATGAATATTCCAGAACGCAAAACCCAACCAGACAAGCACTGGATAATAATTTGGCTGCATTAGAAAATGGAACCTATGGATTAACCTTCTCTTCGGGTATGGGTGCAATTGATACGGTTGCAAAATTATTCAAACCCGGTGATGAGGTTATATCAACCAATGACCTGTATGGTGGTACTTATAGGATATTTACAAAAATATTTGAAAAGTATGGTGTGAAGTTTCATTTTGTTGGAATGACAGATATTGCAGCTATTGAAGAAAAAATAAATAGCAACACAAAGTTAATTTGGATTGAAACACCTACGAATCCAATGCTAAATGTAATTGACATTGAAAAAGTTTCTTCCCTTGCAAAAGCAAAAGACATTTTAGTTGCAGTAGACAATACATTCGCATCCCCCTATTTGCAAAACCCAATTGATTTTGGTGCAGACATTGTTATGCATTCAGTAACAAAGTTTTTAGGTGGTCACTCAGATGTGGTAATGGGCGCATTAGTGTGCAACGATGAAAAACTATATGAGGAATTAGCATTTATACAAAACAGTTGCGGTGCAATTCCAGGACCTCAAGATTGTTTCTTGGTGTTAAGAGGAATTAAAACCTTACACATACGTATGCAAAGGCATTGCGAAAATGCCGCTGTTATTGCCAAATACTTAAAAACAAATGATAAGGTTGATAAGATTTATTGGCCGGGATTTGAAGACCATCCACAACATGAACTATCTAAAAAACAAATGCGCGATTTTGGTGGGATGATCTCTTTTACCTTAAAAGACAACACAACAGCAGCTGCTAATAGGGTAGTTTCTAGAACTAAATTGTTCACTCTTGCAGAATCATTAGGTGGCGTAGAATCTCTAATTGGGCATCCGGCATCTATGACTCACGCCAGCATTCCAAAAGAAGAGAGAGAAAAGACAGGAGTTGTAGATAGCCTTATTCGTCTGAGCGTGGGTATTGAGGATGTAGATGATTTACAAGCGGATTTAGAAGAAGCTCTAAAATAAGCCCATATTTTTCTTTCTAGTCATATATATTGTTGATTAACAATGTACTATGAGGGATTTTGGCTTGCAAAGTTACGAAAATCTCAACTTTTCTTTGGTAACATTCATCATTGAGAAAGCCTTCATTATTGCGTAAATTAGCGGTTCAGAAAAATGCCTTAAAATCAATTTTAATCAACCGATGCTAAAATTTAATAAAATGAGAAAAATTTACAGTTTTCTAATTGGGTTTTGTCTTACCCTGACTGCATTTACCGTGCAAGCCCAAGAACAATGTATTTCAGAAGTAATGTTTAGAGATGCTGCTCTTGCAAATCCTCAATTAATTGAAAATAGAAATGCATATGATGCTCAAATGGCTGAGTACATAAAGAATAATCCTACCCAACGAACACAAGGTACAAACAGGGTAATTCCTGTTGTGTTTCATATCATTCATACCTATGGTGCAGAAAATATTTCTAAAGCACAGTGCTTAGATCAATTGAGGATTATGAATGAAGACTTTCAAAGAACAAACCCGGATACCAATTTAACTCCGGCCCCATTTAAGGCTGTTGCAGCTGATTGCAATATTGAGTTTAGATTGGCTACCAAAGACCCGCAAGGAAATTGCACTGATGGTATAGTACGTTTGTATTCACCATTAACTTCAAATGCAAGAAATAATGTTAAAGCGTTAAGCTATTGGCCAAGTAACAAGTACCTGAATTTTTGGGTAGTTAAAACCATTGAAAACACTTCAGGTTCAAGTGGAATCGTATTGGGCTTTGCTCAATTTCCAGGCACAGGACAAAATCCAAATACAGATGGTATCGTATGTCGTAATGACTATGTGGGTTCCATAGGTTCAGCTGCCGGGCAAGTTGGGAGAACAGCTACACACGAAGTTGGCCATTGGTTAAACTTAAGACACATTTGGGGTGATGATGGAACTGCATGCACGGGGAGCGATCAAGTTAATGATACGCCAAACCAGGCAGGACCAAACCAATCTAACTGTCCATCATTTCCAAGTATCTCTTGTAGTAATAGTCCTAATGGAGATATGTTTTCTAATTATATGGATTACACTGCTGATCAGTGTGTAAATTTATTTACCGCTGGGCAAAGCGCAAGAATGAACGCAACTCTTAACTCACCAATATCCGGTAGAAGCAACATATGGTCTCAAGCAAATTTAGTTGCAACAGGAACTGATGACAATGCAAATCCACTAGATTGTGCACCTGTAGCAGATTTCGACTTTAATGTGAAAAGAGGGTGTGTTGGAACAAATATTACTTTTACCGATGCTTCTTGGGGAGGTCCAATAAATACCAGAACATGGGATTTTCCTGGCGGAAGCCCTGCAACGTCAACTTCAGCAAACCCTGTAGTTACGTATAGTACACCGGGTGAATATGATGTTACTTTAACAGTTTCTAATTCTACCGGCACGGATACAAAATCCATTCAAAAAGTTGTAACCGTTCTGCCAACTACCGGTTGGTTTTCAGCTCCATTTACCGAAGATTTTGAAAATCTAGCAAGTATTCCATTTTGGTATTGGTTCACAGAAAATGATAATCCAACAACAAATGCGTGGCAAATTAGCAACAGTGCATCTGTAAGCGGAAGTAATTCTGTTAAACTTACAAACTATACAAATAATACCGGTGTGGATGCATTTATTACACCAAGTGTTAATCTTGGAAATGTTTCTGGAACACAGATGACATTCCAGTTAGCCCATGCAGCGCGTTCTTCTACCGGTGAAAATTATTTAAGGGTTTATGTTTCTTCGAACTGTGGTCAGACATGGTCATTAAGATATACGAAGTTTGGGCCTGCCCTTTCAACTGCAGGAATTGTGTCTTCTAATTTTACACCATCACCTGCAGATTGGAGACAAGAGACTGTAAACCTTTCTTCATCATCAATATCCGGTAAGCCTAATGTTATTTTTAAGTTTGAGTACACTCATGAAAATGGAAACAACATTTATATTGATGATATAAATATTGATGGTGTAGTTGGCTTAGAGGAATTAAAGGATGAATACCAGGTTAATTTATTTCCAAACCCGGCCAATGGAAGAACACAACTTTCATTTAACTTAAACAGTAATGCAGATGTTAAAGTTAGCCTGGAAGATCTTTTAGGCAGGCAAATTAATGTTGCAAATGAAGGTGCGTTAAGTGCCGGAACACATAACTTCTTGTTTGAGACAAGGGAATTGAGTTCAGGAATTTACATGGTAAAATTAAATATTGAAGGCCAAATTATTACCAGAAAGCTTATTGTAGAATAATTCTAACAACATAATGAAACCGGTTTGCTAGTGATAGCAAGCCGGTTTTTAATTTCCAACAAAATGAAATCGAGTAACATTGTTTTCTTTTTAGTCTTTTTGTTCGGTGTCTTTTCAGTGCAACTTGTTCGTGCACAGTCAGACAGCCATTGCGGAGCAGAAGATGTTTTTCTGTTGGAATCTCAAAAAGATGAGTCGCTTAGTTCTAAGCGCTATCAATATGAAACCAAAATTTCTAATGATGCACTGCAATTGCTAAACGCTGAAAATGCGGGAACATCCAAAATCATTCCAGTAGTTGTTCATGTAATACATGAGTATGGACCTGAGAATATTTCTAAAGCTCAAATCTTAGATCAAATCAGAATTTTAAATGAGGATTTTAGAAGAACTAATGCTGATACTGTAAATACTCCTTCTGCATTTTTACCTGTTGCTGCAGATTGCAATATTGAATTTAAACTGGCAACAATTGATCCTAATGGTAATTGCACTGATGGTATTGTAAGAGTTTATTCTCCATTAACCAATAGCAGTATAGCTGATGGTGCAATGGTAAAAGCATTAAGCAGATGGCCTAATGACAAATATTTAAATTACTGGGTGGTTAGAACAATCACTGGTGGAATTTTAGGGTATGCCACTTTCCCGGGTGGAAATGACAATGTAGACGGTATTGTTTGCGGTCACAATTACACTGGCAGCATAGGTACGGCATTTTTTGGAGCGTATAATTTAGGTCGAACTGCAACGCATGAAGTTGGCCACTGGCTTAGCTTGCGCCATATTTGGGGAGATTCTAATTGCGGAGATGATTTAGTCGCAGATACACCCACAGCCGCTGGTTCTAATTTTGGTTGCCTTACATATCCACATGTAAGTTGCAACAATGGACCAAATGGTGACATGTTTATGAATTACATGGATTACTCTGATGATGTGTGCTTTAATATTTTTACTTCAGGTCAATCGGCAAGAATGAATGCAACTTTAAACGACCCTACTTCAGGCAGAAATAATTTATGGACACAAGCTAACTTGATTGCAACCGGTACAGATGGCACTTCACCGGGCGCATGCAACTTAATAGCAGACATAAGCAATATTGAACAAATGATTTGTTCAGGTGACAGCATTTCGTTCATCGATATGACATGGAATGGAGATGTGGATACTTGGTCATGGTCTTTCCCTGGCGGAACACCTGCTAGTTCTAGCGCACAAAACCCGATTATTTACTACAACACTCCCGGTATTTACAATGTAAGTTTAACTGTTACAAATGCTGCAGGTAGTGATAGTATAAGTCGTCAAAATTTAGTTGTAGTAAGAAATTCACCTGCTCAATTTACAGTGCCTTATACTGAAGATTTTGATGCTGCAATAATAGGTTCGGTTCCTACTGACTATTTAGTTTCAAATGTTGCTGGTTTAAATACTTGGCAGGTAACTGATATTGCATCTGTAAGTGGAAGCAATAGCATTTTTATAAATAATCTTAATAATAATGTAGATGGTGAAGATGAATTAATCACAGCAACTTTTGATTTATCAAATGTATCGGGTACAATGATGTCATTTGATTTAGCCTATGCTACTCGCTCTTCAAGTTCTACCGACAGATTTAAAGTATTCGCATCGAATGATTGTGGCAAAACATGGGGATTACGCTACACCAAATCTGGAGCAGCACTGAGTACTGCCGGAATTGTAACTTCTACATTTGTACCTGTGGCCGGTGATTGGCGACAAGAATTAGTAAATCTATCCACAAGCTCTGTTTCTGGCCGAGATCATGTAATGTTTAAGTTTCAGTTCTTAAACAATGGCGGAAATAATATTTTTATTGATAATATAAACTTGTTTACGGGTGTAAGTGTTAATGAATTAAATGGCTCTATTGCCAATTTTAATTTGGTTCCGAATCCGGCTAATGGATTTACTACTATAGAACTAGACCTTAAAAAAGGTGAAAAAATAAAAATTGATGTATTGGATTTAAGTGGAAGACTTGTAGAGCCGGTTATTGAAAAGAAATTGGATTCCGGTTCACATTATATCCCAATAATCAGCAAATTAAGCAATGGAGTATATTTCGTAACTTTGCAAACACAAAATTTTAGCTCAGCTAAAAAACTTATTATAATAAATTAACGTTTAACTAATATGAAAAAGCACATTCTATTTTTGTTCGTATTTACATTTTGCGGCACCTTATTTTTAAATGCCCAATCAACAGTAAAAGAGCGTTACTGCCATACATATGAAATGTATGAAGAAGCAGTAAAAGCAAATCCTCAAATGATTGAAGAAAGTAGAAAGTATGAAGAATACCTTCAGAATTATGCAACACAAAATGCACATAGAACTTCTGCAACTACTTATGTAATACCAGTTGTATTTCATGTCATGCATGATTATGGTTCATCAAATATTTCTGAAGCACAAGTGCTTGATGCATTAAGTATTTTGAATGAAGACTTTCAAAAGTTAAATTCTGATACATCTGATATAGTTTCAGGATTTAATACCATTATTGGTGATCCTGATATAGAATTTAGATTAGCAAAGCTTGACCCGAATGGAAATTGCACGAATGGAATTACAAGAACATACACGGAGTTAACTTGGGCAGCAAATGACAATGTGAAACAGCTGATAAGCTGGCCTCGAAACAAATATTTGAATGTTTGGGTAGTTGCCAGTTTAACCAATGCAGGTGCCGGTGCTTATGCTTACCTACCAAGTAATTCAATCAACCCAACTGTTGATGGCATTATAACTAGAAACACTCAATTTGGAAGTATTGGTATGTCAGGTTCATCTAATCTGGCTGCAAGAACGTTGACTCATGAAACGGGACACTTTTTGAGCTTACACCATACATGGGGACCAGGCAATAACCCTGGGGTTGCTACAAATTGTGGTCAAGATGATTACGTAAGTGACACACCAAATACATTAGGAACTACAGGCTTATCATGCAACACCGGTCAAAGCACTTGTGGAAATGTAGATAATGTTCAAAATTACATGGACTACAGTAGCTGTGAAAAAATGTTCACTGCAGGTCAGGTAACAAGAATGTATGCTGCATTAAACTCAGGCACGGCTCAAAGAAATAATTTACCCAGCCCTGCAAACTTACTTGCCACTGGTACAAATGATGGCTACTCTGCGCCTCCATGCATTCCTATTGCAGATTTTTCTCCTGATATTATAAGAATATGCACAGGCGCATCTGTTACATTTCAAGATGTTTCTTGGAGAGGTGATATAGCTAATTGGTCTTGGGATTTACCTGGTGCAACGCCATCAACATCTACACAACAAAACCCTACAGTAGTGTATAATACTGCCGGCACTTATGATGTTACATTAACGGTATCTAATGCTTCTGGTTCTGATACGAAAGTAAGACCCGGTAAAATAATTGTTAGCAATGCAGCTGCATGGTACAGCATTCCATTTAGTGAAGGGTTTGAAGGTGGATCATTTCCTGGATGGGAATGGCATGAAGAAAATGGTATTGCCAGTACGAACAAATGGGAAATTACGAATAGCGCCTCGGCTAGCGGAACATATTCGGTGAAATTGCAAAACTATACCAATAATTCCGGTACAGATTTATTTATTACTCCGAGTTATAATTTAGGAGCTGTTTCTAGTACGCAGATGTCTTTTAAGCTTGCTTATGCAGCCAGATCTTCATCAGGTGCAGATATGTTAAGAATTCAAGCTTCTTCAGATTGCGGAAGAACATGGCAAACCAGATATACAAAAACGGGCGCAAATCTATCTACGGCCGGTATATACTCTACTAATTTTACCCCAATGGCCTCTGAATGGCGTCAAGAAACTGTAAACCTTTCTTCTAGTTCTGTATCAGGAAAACCTAATGTGGTATTTAAGTTTGAGTTTACAATGGATAATGGTAACAACATGTACATTGACGATATAAACATTACAGGTATTGTTGGTGTAGATGAAACCTTAAACGATTTAATCAATTTAAACTTAATGCCGAATCCTTCTTCAGACAACATGAACTTGTCTTTTACATTAAATGAAAACAGAGATGTAAAAGCAACATTGGTTGATTTAACAGGAAGAAAAATTGCAGACATTATTGATGCTTCATTAAGCAGTGGAGATTTTAATTACGAGATATTGCACCCGGGTGCAAGCGGAATGTATTTCATACAGTTAGAAGTTGATAATTATACGAGTACTAAAAAATTAATCTTTAACTAATATTAAAAGATGAGTACGGGTTTTGTCATTAGCATGAAGTACGTTTTGTATGGAAGTCCAAAACAAGTTTATGAAGCACTGACCGACTCAGGCGCCATTGAGCAATGGAGCAATTCAAAAGGTACGCTAGAAGCTAAAAAAGAAGGAGATTTTAATTGGTTTGATGGTTGGGCGAGCGGAACCGTTGTGGCAGTAGACAAAAACAAATCATTACAGTTTACCTGGAAAGCCAGTAATTGGGGCAAAAAGACCAAAGAATCAATGGTGAACATTCAATTGAATGATCATGCTGCCGGAACAGAAGTGATTTTAACACATGCTGATTTGCCCAATGCAGATGAACAAAAAAAACATAGAAACGGTTGGGTAGATTATGTACTGGATCCACTCAATGACTATTTTAGTTTTAAAATGGCAGCCAACTAAAAAATTAGGCACTAAAAAACCCCGATTAATTTCTTAACCGGGGTTTTCTTTTTTTTAATTAGAAGAAATTATTTTTTTCCTCCAATTGCATCTTTAGCAGCGTCTGTAGCTTTGTCAGCTGCACCTTCGACAGCATCGCCTGCAGCATCAACAGCGTCACCAGCAGCATCGCCAACAGCAGAAGCAGCAGAATCAACAGCAGAAGCTGCGCCATCAACTACATCACCGGCAGCATCGCCAGCAGCATCAACTGCATCACCTGCAGCGTCAACAGCATCACCAGCAGCATCGCCAACTGCTTCAGTAGCTTCTTTTGCTTTATCAGCAGCTTGCTGACAAGAATATGTAGTTAACATAAAACCACATAAAGCAAATAGGATAAATAGTTTTTTCATGAGTAATTAATTTTTTAGTCAGTTTACTATAGTTTACTATGCAGCAAAGATATATTAATAAGCATACGATCAAATGTTAGATATTGACAATTTTCACAATTTAATTATGAATTATTAGCTCCTCTATGCTAAAAATCAAGATAATACAGTCAATTGAAGCCAAATCTTATATTATTTCATATTTTCGCTGCTCAATTATTAACCTTAAAAATTTAAAAAATGGCATTCGAATTACCTTCTCTACCCTATGCTTTTAATGCATTAGAACCGAATATTGATGCAAAAACCATGGAAATCCATCATGGCAAACACCACCAAGGATATGTAAACAAACTAAATGCAGCTGTGGAAGGAACAGATGCTGCTAACATGAATGATATAGACGAAATAATGGCTAATATTTCTAAGCTATCTACAGGCATAAGAAATAATGGCGGTGGGCATTTTAACCACTCTTTATTTTGGTCAGTTATGTCACCAAATGGTGGCGGAACGCCAAGTGGTGCCTTAAGCGAAGCTATAGATGCGGCATTCGGCTCTTTCGATGAGTTTAAAAGCCAATTTTCTAATGCTGCAGGAACTCGATTTGGAAGCGGTTGGGCTTGGCTAATTAAAAATGGCTCAGGTAAATTAGAAGTGTGCTCTACACCCAATCAAGACAATCCTTTGATGGATATAGCAGAAGTTAAAGGCACACCAATCTTAGGAATTGATGTTTGGGAACATGCCTATTATCTTAATTATCAAAATAAACGCCCTGATTACGTTTCAAACTTTTTTAATGTAATTAATTGGGATGAAGTAGCTAAGCGGTTCTCTGTATAGCTATACTAACAAAGCAATGTAAAAAACCTCAACATAAGGCATGTTGGGGTTTTTTTATTTTCAGCGATCTTTCAAATTCATTACCGGGACAATAAAACGGTGAATTTGACTTTTATATTAATGCCCTCCTTATTGGTCCCCGTAATTAATATTAGAATTAATGAGCTTAGTTAAAAAGGTTCTTCTTATTTGTGCTGTTGTTTTTGCGTGTATATCCCTTGCTATTGGGTCAGCTGTTTATTTCTATGGAGATGAAATGAAAGCATACGCTTTTGGATCATTGAAACAAAAGTTAAACAAAGACATTCAAATTGGTGATACAGAATTTGCCGGCATTAGTCACTTTCCAAATATTGGTTTAAATATTCATAACCTATACAGTCCTGGTTTTAATGCTAACGACACGCTTTTGTTTGCACCCAATGCTGCAATATCATTTAACCTGATTGACATATTAAGTGGTAATATAGAAATTGAAAAAATAGCATTAGAGCGTGCGAAAATAAACTTAGGTCGGGATGAAAATGGCAAAACAAATTTTGACTTTTCAAATTCAAATAATAACACTGAATCCTCTAACTCATCATTCGCTTTTAATAATCTCAAATTACTTGATGTTACGTTTAACTATCTAGATGAAAAGACCAATACCAATGTAGATGTGTGGTTTGATGATATGGTCTTAAAAGGTATAGTAGACGGGGATATTATTGATATAGAATCAAATGGAATTGCAACTATAAACAGCATTAACGCTGATGGTACGGAGTGGGTCAATAATACAACTACTGCAAAAACCAATGCAAGCATAAGATACAATCAGGCAGAAAAATCAATTCACTTTGCCAAGTCCAAAGTAAGCTTAAATGATAATCCATTAATTGTTAATGGAACAATTATTACGTTAGATAATTATAATCAGTACCAACTGAGTTTTTCTTCAGAAGGTTTAAAGTTAAACGAATGCATTCCGCTTATTCCTAATAAATTTGCCGACTTATTTGAGAATTATAACTCTTCAGGAATGATCTCATTAAACTGTACGCTGAGTGGATCAGATGCCGATGACGAGGGTTTAGTAACTGAAATTT
>JABDLV010000141.1 GCA_013001815.1 Bacteroidia bacterium | reverse complement strand
ACAATTGATGTACAAGCAAACGATTCTGACCTGGATGGTGATGCATTGACAACTACGATATTAAGCGGACCAAGTAATGGCACAGCAGTAGTAGTAAATGGTGATTCTATCACTTATACTCCGAATGACAACTTCAATGGAAACGATACCTTAACTTATATTATCTCAGACGGAAATGGCGGAACCGATACGGCAACTGTGGTAATCACGGTTGACCCAATCAATGATGCTCCGGTTGCAGTGGATGATGCAGCAACAACAGATGAAGATACTCCTGTAACTGTAGATGTACAAGCGAATGATTCTGATTTAGATGGCGATGCGTTAACAACAACTATTCTTTCTGGTCCAAGCAATGGTACAGCGGTAGTAGTAAATGGTGACTCAATCACTTACACTCCGAATGCGAACTTTATTGGTTCAGACTCATTAACCTATGTTATCTCAGATGGCAATGGCGGTACGGATACGGCAACGGTAATCATAACTGTTGATCCGATTAACGATGCACCTGTAGCAGTAGATGATACAGCAACAACAGATGAAGATACTCCTGTAACTGTAGATGTACAAGCAAATGATTCTGATTTAGATGGCGATGCCTTAACGACAACCATATTATCAGGACCAAGCAATGGTATAGCAGTAGTGGTAAATGGTGACTCAATCACTTACACTCCGAATGCGAACTTTAATGGTACAGACACATTAACCTATGTTATCTCAGATGGTAATGGTGGAACCGATACAGCCATTGTAGTAATCACCGTTGACCCAATCAATGATGCACCGGTTGCAGTTGATGATGCAGATACAACAGATGAAGACACTCCTGTAACGGTTGATGTCCAAGCAAACGATTCTGACCTGGATGGTGATGCATTAACAACTACGATATTAAGCGGACCAAGTAATGGCACAGCAGTAGTGGTGAATGGAGATTCCATCACCTATTCTCCGGATCCGAACTTTAATGGAACGGATACCTTAACCTATGTTATCTCGGATGGCAATGGCGGTACGGATACGGCAACTGTGGTAATCACGGTTGACCCAATTAACGATGCACCGGTAGCATTGGATGATGGTACCCTTACCCCTGAGGACACACCGGTAACATACAATGTTCAAGGAAACGATTCAGATGTGGACGGAGATATATTAACCACTTCAATTATTGGTGGTCCAGCGAATGGTACTGCTATATTAGTAGGTGATTCTATACAGTATAGTCCCAATTTGAATTATAACGGTTTAGATACCATAACCTATTCGGTTTGTGATCCGGGTGGTTTATGTGATACGGCTATATTTATAATTAATGTTGGCGGTACAAACGATCCTCCTGTTGCATTGGATGATAATACTAATACGGATGAAGACAGTACTGTAGTTGTAAATGTTCAATTAAATGATTCAGATGTTGATGGAGATCCATTCACAACTTCTATATTAAGCGGTCCAAATAACGGAATTGCTAGCGTAGTAAATGGTGATTCAATAAGTTATACTCCTAATCCTAACTTTAACGGTACTGATACTCTTGTGTATATAATAACTGATCCATTCGGAGGTGCTGATACTGCAACCGTAGTCATAACAGTTAATCCGGTTAATGATGCTCCTGTAGCAGTTGATGATGCAAGCACAACAAATGAAGATACTCCGGTAGTTGTAAATGTTCAGGCAAACGATTCTGATATAGATGGAGATGCATTGACAACTGCGATTCTAAGCGGACCAAGCAATGGTGTAGCGTTAGTGGTGAATGGAGATTCCATTACCTATACACCAGATCCGAATTTCAATGGAAACGACACATTGACTTATGTTATCTCAGATGGTAATGGTGGAACCGATACAGCAATAGTTGTAATAACTGTTGACCCAATTAATGATGCTCCGGTAGCAGTAGATGATACAAGCACTACGAATGAAGATTCTCCGGTAACAGTAGATGTACAGGCAAATGATTCTGATTTAGATGGAGATGCATTAACTACAACTATTTTAAGCGGACCAAGCAATGGTACGGCAGTAGTAGTAAATGGTGATTCAATCACCTATACACCGGATCCAAACTTCAACGGAAACGACACATTAACTTATGTTATCTCGGATGGTAATGGCGGTACTGATACGGCAATCGTAGTAATAACAGTTAATCCGGTTAATGATCCACCGGTTGCTGTAAATGATTCATCTATAACAAATGAAGATACACCAGTTTATGTTGATGTGTTAAACAATGACTTTGATATTGATGGAGATACGCTAACAACTATTTTGATATCAAGTGGTCCATCAAATGGTAGTGTTGCTATTGTAAGTGGGGACTCAATACTATATACTCCGAATGCCAACTTCAATGGAACTGATACATTAATTTATATAATTTCTGATGGTAATGGAGAGACTGGTTCTGCAACTGTTATAATAACTGTATTGCCAGTTAATGATGCTCCTGTTGCAGTGAATGACATGGCAACTACTAATGAAGATACACCGGTTTATGTGAATGTATTAAGCAATGACTTTGATATTGATGGAGATACATTAACGACTATCTTGGTTGCAAGTGGTCCATCAAATGGTAGTGCTATCATAGTTAATGGTGACTCAATATTATATACACCAAATGCAAATTTCAATGGTACGGATACCTTGGTATATGTAATTGATGATGGAAACGGAGCAACAGGGTCAGCCACTGTGGTTATCAATGTGTTACCAATTAATGATGCTCCAGTTGCTTTGGACGATGTAGCAACAACAAATGAAGATACGCCTGTAACGGTAAATGTACAATCAAATGATTCCGATTTAGATGGCGATGCATTAACAACAACAATATTAAGCGGACCAAGCAATGGAACTGCTGTAGTGGTAAATGGAGATTCAATCACTTATACCCCGAATGCCAACTTTAATGGTACAGACACATTAACTTATGTAATCTCAGATGGAAACGGTGGCACGGATACGGCAACGGTAATCATAACAGTTGATCCGATCAATGATGCACCTGTTGCTATTGATGATTCTGCAACAACGAATGAAGATTCTTTAGTTTATGTTGATGTACTAATTAATGACTTTGATACTGATGGAGATTCACTTACTACAGTTTTGATAGCTAGCGGACCATCTAATGGAACTGCTTCGATTGTAAATGGTGATTCAATATTATATACTCCAAATCCAAATTTCAATGGAACTGATACACTAGTATATTTAATTGATGATGGAAATGGTGCAACAGGTTCGGCAACCGTAATAATAACGGTGTTGCCAGTAAATGATCCTCCTGTTGCGGTTGATGATGCAGCTGCAACACCTGAAGATTCTTCTGTTGTGATAAATGTACAATTGAATGATACAGATATTGATGGAGATACGTTAACTACCACTGTTTTATCCGGACCTTCAAATGGTTCAGTTAGTATTCTTAATGGTGACAGTATATTATATACACCAAATCCTTCATACAACGGATTTGACACTTTAGTTTATGTAATATGCGATCCTTTTGCGGCATGTGATACAGCATTCGTATATATTGATATTGGTGGAGTAAATGATGCACCGGTTGCAGTTAATGATACCGTGATGTTAAATGAAGATGATTCAATAATAGTAAATGTTCAAGCAAATGATTTTGATATTGATGGAGATTCATTGTTAACCATAATTGTAGTTCCAAGTGTGAATGGTACTGCAACTGTAATCAATGGAGACAGTATATCCTATGTTCCAAATCCGGATTTTTACGGATTTGATACTTTGACTTATATTATTTGTGATGCATTTAATGCTTGTGATACTGCTCTAGTGTATATGACTGTTAATCCGGTTAATGATCCACCTATTGCAATAATGGATTCTACCTCTACAACAGAAAACTCACCAGTATCCTATGCGATTTTGGCTAACGATATTGATGTAGACGGCAATATTGATTCAAGTAGTGTAAATGTAATAATGGGTCCATATAATGGTACAGCAGTATTTGATCCTGTTACCGGGCTTCTTACATACAACCCTAATCCTTTCTTTGTGGGAATGGACTCATTGTACTATGTGTTATGTGACCAAGGAATTCCAATTTATTGCGATACCGGCTTAGTGCTAATTAATGTGTTGGATATAAACTTCAACCCAATGGCTGTTGATGATGCAGCAAGTACTTCTGAAGATACCCCATTAAATGGATTCACTGTGTTATCTAATGATACAGATCCGGATGGAGATTCTTTATTTGTAAATACCACTCCGGTATTTGGTACGTTTAATGGAACGCTAGTATTAAATAGTGATGGTTCATATCTATATACACCAAATGCCAACTTTAATGGAGTTGATTCATTTGCATATGTAGTTTGTGATAATGGAATACCGGTACTGTGTGATACAGCTGTTGTAACTATTACTGTTACTCCTGCTAATGACCCACCAGTTGCGATAAATGATACAGTAGCAACCAATCAAGATATTCCGGTTGCTATAAATGTACCTGCAAATGATTATGATGTGGATTCAAACTTGAATGTTACAAGTGTAACGGTGATAACAAATCCTTCGAATGGTTCTGTAAGTGTAGATCCTATAACAGGAATTGTGACCTACACCCCAAGTATCGGATATGTTGGTTTGGATAGCTTTGATTATCTGATATGTGACTTTGGAATACCGGTTTATTGCGATACCGCAACTGTAATCATTAATGTAATAGATGTTAATGACTCATTGATAGCAGTTGATGATATGATTACAACAGCAGAGGACTCTGCTGTTATATTCAATCCTTCGGTAAATGATATCGACCCTGATAATAATATCAATCCTGCAAGTATCACTGTGAATTCAGGTCCTTCAAATGGAAGTGTTGTGATAGATCCAATTACTGGAAACATAAGCTATACTCCAACTGCAAACTTTGTTGGATTGGACACCATTGTGTATTCAGTTTGTGATTCAGGTATGCCGATATATTGTGATACTGCTACCATATTTATAACTGTAATTCCGGTTAATGATCCGATTATTGCCGTGAATGATACTATTTCAGTAAATGAAGACTCTTCTGTTACTGCAAGTATTATAATAAACGATATTGATATTGACAATAATTTAGATACTAGTAGTATCAATATTATAACACTACCTGTAAATGGAATATTAACTGTTAATTCATCAACAGGTGAGGTTACTTACACACCAAATGCTGACTTCAGTGGTTTGGATAGTGCTGTATATGTGATATGCGATACCGGAATGCCTGTATACTGTGATACAGCTACTATTTTGTTCATAGTTGATCCAATTAATGATGATCCTATAGCTGTAGATGATTATGCTACTGCTGACCCAGGAGTACCAGTAAATATTGATGTACAAAATAATGATATAGATCCAGATGGTGATACATTGACTACTACTATAATTTCAGGCCCATTTAACGGAGTTGCCTCAGTTAGTAATGGAGATAGTATTGTGTATACTCCTAATGTTACATTCTTAAGTGGAATTGATACAATTGTATATGTTATTTGCGACAATGGTGTACCTCAGGGATGTGATACTGCAACCGTGTATGTAATAGTACCAAATACTAATCTACCACCAATTGCAGTTGATGATAATCTTACGGTATCTGAAGACTCTACTGGAACAATTGATGTTATAGTAAATGATTTTGATGCAAATGGTGATTCTATGGGTGTGGTGATAATTGGCGGACCAAGTAATGGTTCTGCTATAAACAATGGCGATGGTACGATTACCTATGCACCAAATGCAAACTACAATGGAGGTGATACCATAACGTATCTGGCTTGTGATTCTTCAGGTTTATGTGATACGGCAATAGTAATCATAGATGTATTACCAGTTAATGATCCACCTATAGCTATTGTAGATACTGCATCAACAAATGAGAATACGCCAGTTATTTTGGCTACAGCAACTAATGATAGTGATGTAGATGGCAATTTAGATATCACCAGTGTTTCTGTTAGCACTTTACCTTTGAATGGTACAGTTGCTGTAGATCCAATTACAGGTGATATTACTTACACGCCAAATACTAATTACAATGGACTAGATTCATTGCAATATGTTATTTGCGATACTGGTTATCCAATTAATTGTGACACTGCTTGGCAAATTATAACAATAATTCCGGTTAATTCACCAATAATTGCTGTTAATGATACCGTAACTGTTGCCATGAATATGATTGATACCATTGCTGTAATAGTAAATGATATTGATCCTGAGATGGATTTAGATACAAACTCCATTACTATAATTAGTGCGCCATCAAATGGAATCGCATTTGTTCAGCCAGGTACTGGAAATATATTGTATAGTCCAACATTCGGATACAATGGTCTTGATAGCTTGCAATATGTAATTTGCGATAATGGCACACCTATTTATTGTGACACTGCCACCGTAAGCATACTGGTTGGATTTATTAATCTTCCACCTGTTGCTAATATGGATACATCAACAACAGATCAAAATATACCTGTGAGTACAAATGTTCTTGCAAATGATACAGATCCTAACAATAATATTGCAACAGTAACCATGATTGGTGGTCCGTCAAATGGGCTTGCTAACATCAACTCAGCTTCCGGCCTTGCATCCTATTTACCAAACTTCGGATTCTTTGGGTACGACACAATCACTTATGTGGTTTGTGATGCGGGAGTTCCTGTTTATTGTGACACATCTATTTGGGTGATTACTATAGAAAATGAGAATGACCCACCAATAGCAAATGATGATGCAGCGATTACTCCTCCAAATACATCAACTATAATTGATGTTCAGTTTAATGATTCTGATCCGGATGGTGATACATTATCAACATTTGTAATTCAGAATCCAAACTACGGAACTGTAACAGTATTAAACGGTGATTCAATAATCTATACTCCATTTACAGGGGTAAATTCAGTAATTGACTCATTCTACTACATGGTTTGTGATAATGGAATTCCTGGATTGTGTGATACTGCTCTTGTAACTGTAACTATACCTATAATAAATATAGGGCCTGTTGCATCTAATGAGCAAGTGAATATTCAAGAAGAAGATACTGCTTATGTAAATGTATTAGCTAATGATTATGACCCTAATGGTGATTCATTGATTGTTACAGTTGTTGGAGGTCCAAGTAATGGAACAGCCACTTTAGCAGCTGATGGCAGCTTGGTTTATATACCAAATACAAATTATAACGGATTAGATACGCTCTATTACTCTGTTTGTGATTCACTTGGTAATTGCGATACAGCATTCACAGTTATAAATATTATTCCGGTGAATGATCCACCTATAGCGGTTGATGATATTGACTCTACGTTATCAAACACACCAATAGTTGTTGCAGTTCTTGCCAATGACACAGATGTAGAAGGTAATATAGACGTCACATCAGTAAATGTAATTAATGGTCCTACTAATGGAACTGTAACCGTTGACCCAATTACAGGGGATGTAACATACACTCCATCATTGACCTTTGGTGGAATAGATACGTTTACCTACGTAGTTTGTGATTTAGGACTTCCGGTTTACTGCGATACTGCTGTAGTTACAATTAATGTTACATTAAGCAATGTACCACCTGTTGTGGTTAACGATACGGTTAGTACAAATGAAGACACACCTGTTACAATTTCTGTACTGTCAAATGATTTTGATCCGGATAATAATATAGATACTTCTTCAATTTCTATAGTGAGTGGGCCGTTGAATGGTACAGCTGTATTAGATACTGTTACAGGAGAAATTTTATATACTCCAAATCCAAACTTTAATGGAGTGGATTCTCTTGTTTATCAGTTCTGTGATACTGGAATGCCAATATACTGCGATTCTGCAACGGTATATATAAATGTGCTTCCTGTTAATGACCCACCGATTGCAGTAAATGATGCTGTTACCGTTAATGAAGACAACCCTATCACTGTGTCAGTATCAACAAATGACACTGATTTAGATGGAAACCTTGATACGCTATCTGTAACTATTATATCTGCTCCAAATAATGGAACAGCTCTTGTAAACGCAGCTACTGGAAATATTACGTATACCCCAAATAGCAACTTTAATGGTGTTGATACCATTGTTTATCAGATTTGTGATTCCGGAGCACCCGTATTGTGCGATACAGCATTATTGATTATCACTGTAAATCCAGTTAATGATCCACCAGTGGCAGTTGATGATACGGTTAATACAAATGAGGGAGCTGCTGTTGTAATTGATCCGTTGGTGAATGATACAGATATAGAGGGTGGAATTGATCCTGGTTCTGTTGGTATTATTGGCGGACCAAATAATGGTACTGCAACGGTAGATCCTGTTACTGGTCAAATCACTTATACACCTGCACCTTACTTTAACGGAGTTGATACAATTGTGTATGTGGTCTGTGATTCTGGAGCTCCTGTATTGTGTGATACTGCAACTATATTTATAACTGTTGGGGCTGTTAATAATCCTCCAATAGCGGTTGATGATGCAGATACTACAAATGAAGACACACCTATTACCATTTCTGTATTGTCAAATGATTTTGATGCAGATGGTAATATTGATCCAACGTCAGTTACAGTAATTGGTGGTCCAAATAATGGTATGACGATTGTTGATCCAATTACGGGTGCAATTACCTACATACCTAATATGGATTTCTTTGGAACAGATACATTTACCTATGTAATATGTGACTTAGGAACTCCAATATATTGCGATACAGCTGTAGTAATTATTACTGTATTGCCGGTGAATGACCCACCTGTAGCGGTTAATGATACTGTTATGGCACAGCAAGGAAGTCCTAAAGACATTACTGTTGATGGAAATGATTATGACCTTGATGGTAGTGTTGATCCAACTACGGTAAATATAATTGGAGGTCCTACTAATGGAACTGCCACAGTAGACCCAATTACAGGTGTTATTACCTATGTTCCTAATCCGAATTTCTTTGGAATTGACAGTATCACATATGTGATATGTGATAATGGTAGTCCTGTTTTATGTGATACTGCCACTATCTACATTAATGTTCTTCCTGTAATAGAAACAAATGTGTTTGTTCCGAATGCATTCTCCCCGAATGGTGATTTAATTTATGATTTCTGGGTTATTGATGGAATAGAAAATTATCCAAACAATGTATTGAAGATTTTCAACAGATGGGGTAATGTAGTGTACGAGAAGAAAGGATACGATAACAGTTGGGATGGTAAAGCCAATGCAGGATTACTGGTTATTGGAGATGATTTACCGGATGGAACATACTACTATGTGTTGGATCTTGGAGATGGAAATAAATCAAAAGCCGGATTTGTAGTAATAAAACGTAAGTAAAGAATAAAATCAATAAATTCTAATTGATAAATAAGAAAAGATGAAAGAGTTCAAAAGAAGTTTAAAAATTGTAATGTTCATAGGTATAATTTTCTGTCTGACGAAGTCAGATGCAAATGCGCAGTATGATCCTATGTTTTCGCAGTATATGAATAATGAAATGTTCATTAACCCTGGGTATGCCGGGTCTAGAGATTACATTTCTACTTTCGCGCTTTACCGAGACCAATGGGTTGGTATTGATGGAGCTCCTACTACGCAAACGTTTACAATACATGCTCCTCTAAAAAAGAAAAAAATTGGTTTGGGTATGTCGATTATGAATGAAGAAATTGGGGTAACCAAAAAGTTTTCTGTTATGGGTACATATGCTTATCGATTACCGGTTAGTGACGATGCAATTCTTTCTTTTGGACTGCAAGGTGGATTTACCAGTTTGCAAGAAAACTTATCTGAATTAACACCTGTGGATGGGGTAAATATTGATCCTTTATTTATGCAAGATACTCCAACCAAAATGGCTCCTAAGGCTGGTTTTGGAATGTATTACCAGAAGCCCAGTTTTTATGTTGGATGGTCAATTCCAAGGTTAATTGAAAGTTCTATTGACCCTACAAATAACTTTGAGGTGAACAATGAAGTCAATTTAAAAAACTGGCACAATTATATTACTGCGGGATATGTTTTTCCTGTGTCAGAAAATTTAAAACTTAAACCTACCATTATGACTAAAGCAGTATTTGGGGCTCCAGTTGAATGGGACTTTAATGTGAATGCATTAATAAACGAGATAATTTGGGTTGGTGCTTCCTATAGAACCGGTGATGCTATAGCATTAATTAGTTCCTTAAATGTATCACCACAATTTAGGATTGGATATTCATATGATTATACAATAACGGATATAGGTAACCATACTTCGGGTTCACATGAAATTTCCTTAGGATATGATTTTAACTTCAAGAAAAAAGGTATTTCATCAATTAGATATTTCTAAAAAACTTAAAAAAAGAACAACCATGAATAATCAAATGGTAATTAAATCGAAAATATTAGTAGTGGTATTAATTGGGTTTCTGTTTTCATGCAGCAAGCCAATAACCTACCAGGCACATAAACTGTATAATCAAATGGCTTATATCCAAGCTATTGAAAAATACAATATGGTGGCTGGTAAAGATTCTGCTAATACTGAAGTATTGTCAAGGCTTGCAGATTGTTATAGATTAACAAATCAAAGTGAAGAAGCAGAATTATGGTATGCCAAGGTGGTAAAATTGCCTGATGCAAAACCAATTAATCGCTTGTATTACGGACAAGCATTAATGAGAAATGGAAAGTATGAGCAAGCACAAACTTGGTTAGATACTTATAGTGCTTCTCAAGCACAAGATGAACGAGGTGGAATTTTTGTAGAGTCAATTAAGAACTTAGATAATTTCTTTGCTAATAAAGATTCTTACACCATTAAAAACTTAGAGATTAATTCAAAGGAGGATGATTTTAGTCCAACACTATATGGAAAGGGTCTTGTATTTGCTTCCAATAGGGTTAATGAAAGTTTTGTGCAATACAATCATGCCTGGAACGATAAACCGTTTAGTAAAATTTATTTTAGTGTAGGGCAAAAACATGAGCTCTCTAATCCTGAGTTGTTTCTAAAATCTGTTCAAACCAAGTACCATGATGGAGCTGTTACATTTACCGGAGATGGTAATACAATGTTTTTTACCAGAAATAATATTGTCAAAGGAAAAGTATATAAAAGTGAAAGAGACATTGTGAAATTGAAAATATTCTCTTCACATAAAAATAAAACTGGATGGGGAAATCCTGTGGAATTTCAATACAACAACCATGATTATCACATGGCACATCCGGCAGTTTCTGCTGATGGGACTAAGCTTTATTTTAGTTCTGATATGCCAAATGGAGAAGGTGGTATGGATTTGTATGTATGTGAGAGAACAGAAAGCGGATGGGGGCTTCCAGTGAATTTAGGTCCAAAAGTTAATACAAAAGGAAATGAGATTTTCCCCTTTTTGCATGATGACAAAACACTATACTTTGCTTCTAACGGACACAAAGGCTTGGGTGGATTAGACAATTATTTTATAAGAAATACTTCGGGTGAATGGAGTTCGCCTGTTAATGTGGGAAATCCGGTTAACACGAAATATGATGATTTTGGAATCATTTTAAACTCTAATAATGATGGAGGGTATTTTAGTTCTGATAGACCAGGTGGTAAGGGAGGTGATGATATTTATGCATTTGAAAGATTGAACATGCCGGTTAATTTGGAAGTGTTGGTTTATGATAAAGAGACCAACGAGCCACTAGATAAAGTATTGGTTCAGATTGTAGAGAATGTTTCAAATACTGAAGGATTAACTACAGGAACAGATGGTAAAGTATTTAAAGAAGTTGAATTAAATCAGAATTTCGATTTCAAAGCTAACAAAGAGGGTTATCAAGAAGGCATAGCTTCTCTTGCTTCAACAGAATATGATAGAGATAATAAACCCTTTATTAAAATTCCATTAGAAAAAGTTGCAAATATTTCTGTGAGTGGTGCGGTTAGTACCAAATTTGATGGTGCACCAATGAAAGACGTTGTTGTTAAGATTACTTTACTAAATACATCTGATAATTCTGTGAGAGAATACACAGCAGGCCCGGATGGCAAATACCACTTTGATCTATTGCCAAATTCAGACTACAAAATTGTGGGAGTAAAAGATGGATGTACATCCAATGAAGAATTTATATCAACTAAAAACATAATTGGGGAAAAAGAATTCGCAATAAATCTAGAGATGTTTTGCGTAGGAGATATTATTAGAATAGACAATATTTATTATGACTTAGACAAATATTACATTAGGCCTGACGCAGCAATTGAATTAGATAAGCTTGTATTAACCATGAATGATTATTCTGGTTTAAAAATTGAATTAAGATCACACACTGATAGTAGAGGAAGTGATGCTTATAATGAAAGACTATCTGATAACAGAGCTAAATCTGCCGTAGCATACTTGGTATCCAAAGGCATAGTTAATTCGAGAATGGTAGCCAAAGGATATGGTGAAAAAGTGTTAACTAACCAATGTAGTAACGGTGTAAAATGTAGTAAAGCCGAACACCAAGCAAACAGGCGTACAGAATTTAAAATTTTGTCGGTTGAATAAAAACCTTTAAATATGTTTTGAGCCCTGTAGAAATACAGGGCTTTTTTTGTGACTTTTTGTAAAATATTCTATTTCAACAAAAAATTTAGCCAAAAATTGTTAATAACTCTGTGTACGGTGATTTGGCTTACATTTCTGTTTTTCAATTGTATACATTGTTTTATAGAGATTTTGAATTAGCCTTGATGGAAATTTAGTTGTTGTTTTGTTGAAAACCTGTTAGCTTGCAAATTATAGTTGAAATGCGGATTAAATCTTGCTAAATCCTCTTTGTTCGATTTTCAGCTATATAATCTTCGTGGGCCGGAAAATTTAGATTTTTTCTGTTTTTAGTATTATTTGGTTTTGAGAGAATTAGTTTCTCTTTCAATCTCAAATGATTTTTATTAAAAATATGTTGATTGAACAATAATTTAATGTTAGGGTTGAAACAAAGAAATTATGGCACGTATTTATTCAGTTTTCATTTGTTTTATTTTTCTTATTTGTACTAACCAAATTGGTTACACAAGTAGTGGGAATCTTCCAGTACCGGTTATTAGTGTTTGTCCTGATCAAGAAGTTGGCTATTGGCCACCTCCTTGTGATTGTGATGGTAAAATTATTGATATAACAGTAATTTATGGCGGGCCGAATAATGCCACAGTTGAAGTTAGTTCAAATTCTAGTGGAAGCAATCCGGTATTAACATTTAATAATACACAACAAGGTGATACATTATCTCTTGCCGCTGGAAATATAGGTAGCAATTGGTACATATCAGTCAATGGTTCATCTGATGCCCAATTCCATACAAGTTGTTCTGATGACTTATTGAATAACGTAAATTCAACTAATGGTTCTTTTGGTAGTCTTGGAAATTTTCCAAATCCTAATCAGAACAATAACAATGGTACTTTTTTAGTAATTGGATATAAAGATGATAAAGGAAATATTTGTCCTGCAGGTGGAATTAATGGTTTGTTGGGTGCTGCTTCAGCAATTATTACTAGTTCAGTTACAAGTGGCACTCCGCCATATTCATTTTTATGGAGTAATGGTGCTACTACTCAAAACATTGCGATAAATTTAACAGCAACCACATCTTATACCGTTACGGTAACAGATGCAAATGGATTAACAGCTACCGCAAATCATACTGTTACAGTTGTAAGTCTTATTTGCCCTTCATATCCAGATAAGATTATAATGTGTGATAATGGCACTCAGAAATGCGTAAAAGAATCTTATTTGTGCAAAAAATTATCTGAAGGATATACTTTAGGTCCATGTGGAAGTGATTTTAGTCAACCCAATAGTTGTGGTTCGGTTTTTCCCTTGCCTCCTTGTCCATGTGATTGTGATGGGAAAATTGTTGAAATGACCGTTATTTATGATGGACCTCCGGGTGCTACTGTTAGTGTTGGCCCCAATTCTAGTGGAACTAATCCTTATATCAATACCAATACACATCCTGGAGATATTTTAGTGATTAACTTAGGCAAC
The DNA here is from genome assembly GCA_013001815.1 of Bacteroidia bacterium. Classification (GTDB taxonomy): domain Bacteria; phylum Bacteroidota; class Bacteroidia; order AKYH767-A; family OLB10; genus JABDLV01. The sequence continues at coordinate 34,001 of JABDLV010000141.1, read as the reverse complement.
ATTGGAAATGACTGGTATTTTTTAGTTAACGGGAATCAAGACGCAAATATACATGCAAGTTGTTCCGATGACATTTTAAATAACATTAATGCAACAAAAAGTGATTTTGGACATTTAGGCTCGTATCCAAATCCAGATCAAAACAGTACGGATGGAACATTTTTAGTAATAGGTTTTGTTGATGATAATGGCAATATATGTCCAACCGGAGGTATTCAAGGTCCAAATGCAGTAGATGATTTTGTTTCGGTAAATGCAGGAGGTATTGTTAATATTCCTGTGCTTAATAATGATACTGATCCCAACAATAGTATTGATACTTCATCTTTATCCGTAAGCTCAGGTCCTTTGAATGGTACAGTAACTGTAAATAATGTAACCGGTTTAATTTCTTATACACCAAATCAAAATTTTAGTGGGGTTGATAGTTTTAGTTATGTAATCTGTAATACCATTCCAATCTGTGATACTGCAATGGTTCTTATTTCTGTAAATTCAGTTAATAATCCACCGGTTGCTATAGATGATTTTGTATCAACAACACAAGGAGCTGCCATAGCCATAAATGTACAAAACAATGATACGGATCCTGATGGAGATCCATTAGTAACAACAATTATTTCCGGACCAATAAATGGTACGTCAACAGTGTTAAATGGAGATTCGATTGTATACACTCCAAATCCTGGATTTTTAGGAACTGATATATTGACCTATATTGTATCTGATGGGAATGGTGGATTAGATACTGCTGTTGTGACAATAAATGTAGGAGTAGGAAATAATCCACCGGTTGCTATAGATGATTCTGTATCAACAACACAAGGAACAGCGGTTACAATAAATGTACAAAACAATGATACGGATCCTGATGGAGATCCATTAGTAACGACAATTATTTCCGGACCAATAAATGGTACTGCAACGGTGCTTAACGGAGATTCGATTGCATACACTCCGAATCCTGGATTTATAGGTATAGAAATATTAACTTATGTTGTATCTGATGGGAATGGTGGATTGGATACTGCTGTTGTAACAATAAATGTAGAAGTTGTAGGAGGAAATAATCTACCGGTTGCGATTGATGACACTGCATCAACAAATGTAGGAGTTCCAATTACAATTAATGTACAAGCCAATGATACAGACCCGGATGGAGATCCACTAGTTACAACTATTTTGTCTCCACCAATAAATGGTACTGCAACGGTGTTAAACGGAGATTCGATCGTGTACACTCCGAATCCAGGATTTGTTGGAACTGATATATTGATCTATGTAGTGTCAGATGGGAATGGTGGATTGGATACTGCAGTTGTAACAATAAATGTAGGAGTTGGAGGAGGAAATAATCTACCGGTTGCTATAGATGACACTGCATCAACGAATGTAGGAGTTCCAGTTACAATTAATGTACAAGCCAATGATACAGACCCGGATGGAGATCCGCTAGTTACAACTATTTTAACCCCACCATTAAATGGCACAGCAACGGTGTTAAACGGAGATTCGATCGTGTACACTCCGAATCCAGGATTTATTGGAACTGATATATTGACCTATGTAGTGTCAGATGGGAATGGTGGATTGGATACTGCAGTTGTAACAATAAATGTAGGAGTTGGAGGAGGTAATCCACCGATTGCAATAGATGACACTGCATCAACGAATGTAGGAGTTCCAGTTACAATTAATGTACAAGCGAATGATACAGACCCGGATGGAGATCCACTAGTAACCACAATTATTTCAGGACCAAATAATGGAACGGCAATTGTGGCAAATGGAGACTCTGTGATATACACTCCAAACACTGGATTTACTGGGGTGGATACATTAATCTATATAGTATCTGATGGCAATGGTGGAACAGATACAGCAATTGTTGTAATAACTATAGATCCTGCAGTTAATCAATGCCCACAATCAGTAGCAGATAGTGATACAACATTAGTGAATACAACTTTCACATTTAATCCATTAGCCAATGACACAGATGATAATGGTTTAGATCCATCATCAGTTCTAATATTATCAGGGCCATTAAATGGAGTAGCCACAGCTGATCCGGTTACCGGTCAAATAACATACACACCAAATGCAGGTTTCATTGGTATTGATCAGTTAAGTTATAAAGTGTGCGATTTTGGAGTGCCCGTATGTTGTGATTCAGCCAACGTAACAATAGTTGTAGATTCTATAGTTATAGATAATCTATGCCCGGATGCAGTTGCAGATTTTGATACAACATTAGAGAATACAACTTTCACTTTTGATCCATTGGCAAATGATACAGATGATAATGGTTTAGATCCTTCATCTGTTGTAATATTGTCAGGACCTCTTAATGGAGCAGCAACAGTTGATTTGGTTACCGGTCAAATTACGTACACTCCAAATACAGGTTTTGTTGGCAATGAACAATTAAGTTATTTGGTTTGTGATTTTGGATTACCGGTATGTTGTGACACTGCTATCATAAACATAGTAGTAGATTCTATACCTATGCCGAATCAATGTCCAGATGCAGTTGCAGATTTTGATACAACATTAGAGAATACAACTTTCACTTTTGATCCATTGGCAAATGATACAGATGATAATGGTTTAGATCCTTCATCTGTTGCAATACTAGCGGGACCTTTAAATGGAGTAGCCACAGTAAATTCAATTACGGGACAAATCACATACACTCCCAATGCAGGTTTTGTGGGTACTGATCAATTAAGTTATTCGGTTTGCGATTTTGGAATGCCGATTTGTTGTGACTCTGCAATCATAACTATAGTAGTAGATTCTATAATAATAGGAAATCAATGCCCAGATGCAGTTGCAGATAACGATACTACATTAGAGAATACAACTTTCACTTTTGACCCGTTAGCCAATGATATAGATGATAATGGTTTGGATCCATCATCTGTTGTTATTCTATCCGGACCTATAAATGGCGTAGCTACTGTAAATCCGGTTACCGGTCAAATCACATACACTCCCAATGCTGGTTTTGTAGGCAATGATCTATTAAGTTATAGAGTTTGTGATTTTGGATTACCTGTGTGTTGTGATTCAGCAAATATTACCATAGTTGTAGATTCATTACCTATAGTTAATCAGTGCCCACAGGCAGTTTCAGATAGTGATACTACATTGGAGAATACAGCTATAACCTTTAATCCATTGGCAAATGATACAGATGATAATGGTTTAGATTCATCCTCTGTTGCAATTATATCAGGACCATTAAATGGAGTCGCCACTGTAAATCCAATTACAGGGCAAATCACATACACTCCAAATTCAGGATTTATTGGCAATGATCAATTAAGTTATTTGGTTTGTGATTTCGGACTACCGGTATGTTGTGATACGGCAAACGTAATTTTGACCGTTTTGTCTTGTCCACTTCCAATAGCCAATGCCGGTGCGGATCAATTATTATGCGATACCATAACTACAACTTCATTAAGTGCTAATGCACCAGGTGCTGGAGAGAACGGAGTTTGGTCGGTAATTTCAGGTAATGCTATGATTGTTGATACAAATTCCGCTACTACTTTGGTAACCGGTCTTTCAACAGGTTCTAATACTCTGGTTTGGACAATTAGCAACCAATGTGGAATTAGTACTGATACATTAGTATTAAATGTATTGGACACTATTAATTGTTGCATTAATTTGCCTCTTAGTGCAATTGATGATACAGCTAGTATGGCTGAAGACACTCCCGTAACAATTTTTGTATTGTCTAATGATATTGATCCTGAAGGAAAGATTGATGCCTCAAGTTTAGTTGTTGTAGATGCTCCGGCAAAAGGAAATTATACGGTTGATAATATTTTGGGAACTGTAACTTATATACCTGAAGTAAATTACTTTGGTGTAGATTCATTTACTTATTCAGTGTGTGATACCGGATGTTTAGTTGTTAACTGTGACACTGCCACAGTGAGACTATTGGTAAATTCAGTTAATGATTGCCCAACTGCGATGGATGATTCAGTAACAACCGATAAGAACATTGCAATTGATATTAATGTAGCAGCGAATGATACATTTGATGTAGATGGTTTTGTTGATAGTACATCCGTAAGCATAGTTTCCTTTCCGAGTAATGGAATAGCTTCTGTAGATAATATTACCGGTCAAATTAGTTACATACCGTTTTTTGATTTTCTTGGACCAGACACTCTTGTTTACCTTATTTGCGATGACGGTATACCCATATGTTGTGATACTGCCACTGTATTTATTAAAGTTGCTGGTGATTGCGATGTATGTGTGCCTCAATGTCTTTCACCCAATGGTGATTTAATTGGCGATGTACTCGAAATTAAGTGTGCTGAAGAATATCCGGAGAATGAGTTAAGAATATTTAACAGATGGGGAAATTGTGTGTATGAGATGGCTGGATATGACAATACATGGGATGGAACTTCAAATACCGGACCTGTGCTTAACGGGAAGGAATTGCATGATGGAACCTATTATTATGAATTTGATAAAGGAGATGGGAGTGAGCCTATAAATGGTTTCATATTGTTAAAACGAAAATAAAATTGATGTGTTATTTGAAAAAAATAATTATGATGTATAAAATATTCGGAAAATTAAAGGTTGCTCTTTGCGCAATTATATTATTCGTGCTTGTAACATCAAATGCAAGTGCACAATATGATGAGCAGTTTACGCAGTATATGTATAATGAAATGTTCATCAATCCGGCTTATGCGGGTTCTCACGATTTTATATCATCCGTATTGTTGTATAGAAATCAATGGACTGGAATTGAGGGTGCACCAAAAACACAAACATTTTCTATTCATTCACCGGTTAAATCAAAAAATATTGGAGTTGGATTATCTGTGTTAAATGAAAAAATAGGAATTACAAAACTGTTTACGGTTAATGGAACATTTGCATATAAATTACCGGTAACATATAACAGCATTTTGTCCTTTGGATTAAGTGGAGGTGTTGGCCGATTGCAAGAGGACTATTCAGATTTAGATTGTTGCGGTGGTGCAACGGTTGATCCATTATTTTTGGAAGATACTCCGGGTAAATCTGTTCCCAGGGCAGGGTTTGGAATTTACTATTCTGACTCATCTAATTTTTATGTTGGTTGGTCTGTTCCCAGATTGATTGAAAGTGCTATTGACCCTTTAAGCGACAATTCAGTTGTTAGTGATGTAAATATGGAAAGTTGGCATCATTATATAGCTGCAGGTTATGTTTTTGATTTGAATCAGAAAATTAAATTAAAACCAACAATCATGATCAAAACAGTACATGGTTCTCCTGTCGAGTTTGATTTAAATATTAATGCTTTACTAGATAAAAAGATTTGGGTTGGATCTTCATATAGAACCGGAGATGCAATAGCACTTTTAACATCTTACCAATTCACGCCTAAAATCAGATTAGGGTATTCTTATGACTTTAATATTTGTAATTGCACCGACCTCAATATTGGTTCTCATGAATTTACACTTGGTTATGATTTTATCAAAGACTATGGAATTAAATCCATTAGATATTTTTAATTAAGTATAGTTTCATTTGTTATGAAAAACAGAATTGTATCATATTTTAAATATTTAGTATTAGCACTAACTGTGTTTGCTTTTTCCTGTAATGAGCAAATCACACAACAGATTAATGCGAAAAAAAATGAGATACTAAAAGAGCAGACAAGTAAGATTAATGAACTATTACAAGCAAAGGAGCAAATAATTGGGGATTTTGTTAATGGTGAAAATGATGCTAGTAATATTTTCGGTTCTTATGAAATAAAGAATATAAGTGTAAATACTAAAGAGGATGACTTTAGTCCTAGCATAGTTGTAACAGATACAGAGGAGTATGTAAGCACAAGAATTGTCTTTGCATCTGCGAATAAAAACAGGTCTAATTATATAAAATATCAAAAGAAGAATAATAATAGACCACTTATGGATATGTTTTGCAGTTATCTAAAAGAAGATCAGACTTTTTCAAAACCTGAGAGCTTAGAAAAATGCATTCCATGGATATTTGAAGATTCTCTTTTAAATACAGATTATCATGATGGTGTTGTAACCTTCACTAATAATGGGAAAAAAATGTATTTAACTCAAAATAATGACAGTTTGAGTTCAGAGGATACATTGAACTTAATAATAATATCGTTCACTGAAACGAATGGTGTATGGAGAAAGGATAAAAAGAATGAGTTTGAATACAACCATCCGGAATATAGTTGTGCTCACCCAACAATATCTGAAGACGGAAACCGACTTATTTTTAGTTCTGATATGCCAGGTGGAATAGGTGGCATGGACTTGTATGTTAGGTATAGATTGTATGACGGTACTTGGGGTGCCGCAAAAAATCTAGGACCGGGTATAAATACTGAAGGCAATGAAATATTTCCGACTATTAATGTTGATGATGCACTTCACTTTGCATCTGATGGACATAAAGGACTAGGAGGATTAGATATTTATAAGACGTTTCGCAGTGAATTAGGAAAATGGAATTTTCCGGTTAATATTGGCGATCCAATAAATTCGCCTTTAGATGATTTTGGAATAACTTTTTTCAGTGAAGGTGATAGTGGCTATTTTTGTTCAAACCGTCCAGGTGGAAAAGGTAATGACGACATCTATTTTTTCAAGGGAACTAATAATCCGAATATTATTGAGATAACTGTTATAGATAGCTTAACTGAAAACCCACTTGATTCTGTTTTAGTTAAGATTGCTACTTGTAATGATGGGAGCACAAGCGGTATTACCGATATCAAGGGAAAACTGACTAATATTATTTCTTCAAACTTAATATGCAAAATTACTGCATTGAAGGATGATTACATCCCAAAGACGATTAATTTTAAAGATGTGGATATTTCTAAAGACCCACCTTTTAAAAAAATAATTCGTATTAAAAAGGAGGCTTTTGTAGTTGGAAAGAAATATGATTTGCCAAAAATATTTTATGATTTAGATAAGGCTACTTTGCGATTTGAATCCAAAATTGCATTAGATGATCTAGTTAGAACATTAGAAGAGAATCCAAACATTACTATTAAATTAATAGCACATACTGATTCACGTGCGCCAGATCCATATAACCAAAAATTGTCCAACAGGCGGGCCAAGTCGGTTGTAGATTATTTAATATCTAAGAAAATTCCTGAAGACAGATTAACATCAGAAGGGAGAGGGGAGCAAGACCTAAGAATTGCCGATAAAGAAATTAGTAGAATGGGAAGCGAAGCTGAAAAAGAAGAGGCTCACCAAAAAAATCGCAGAACAGAATTTGAAGTTTTGAGTACTACCTATACCCCTAAGAAATAGCTGTTGTTTTTTATTTGTTTTCGGACAGTTAATTGTTTGAGAGTTTTTTTTATGCCTAATAAATGTATAGTTTAGACTATAATTATTTTGGCAATGCAAGAAAAAATAAATCCTGAAATTGAAGCGAGTTGGAAAAACGCTTTATCAGAAGAATTCAATAAGGATTACTTTTTAGAATTAAAAAAGTTCTTGCAGACTGAAAAAAACAATAATCAAGTTATATACCCACCGGGAAAATTTATTTTTTCTGCATTTAATCATACGCCACTTAATAATGTCAAGGTGGTTATTCTTGGACAAGATCCATATCACGGTTTAGGGCAGGCTCATGGATTATGCTTTTCTGTTAATTCTAATGTAAAAGTTCCACCAAGTCTAAACAACATTTATAAAGAGTTGAATGCAGATATAGGAATGCATATTCCACAGCATGGAAATTTAGAAAGTTGGGCAGACCAAGGGGTGTTATTATTAAATGCCACGTTAACCGTGAGAGCCAGTCAGGCAGGGTCTCATCAAAATAAGGGATGGGAAATATTTACTGATTCTGTGATAAAAAAGATTTCCGAAAAGAAAAAAGGAGTTGTCTTTTTATTGTGGGGAAGGTATGCCCAGGCAAAGGAAGAACTAATTAATGGTATCAATCATTATATATTGAAAACTACCCATCCATCTCCATTTTCAGCTCATAAAGGCTTTTTGGGATGTGGCCATTTTTCAAAGGCAAATGAATTATTGAGAAAGAATGGAATGCAAGAAATTGACTGGAATTCCGTTAATAAAGCAAAATCTATTTTGGTTTGAGCCGGACCTTATCTATTCTATTGTTTTCTGTCGTGTATTTGTTTGCATGCATCTCCCAATGCATAGGTCAATCAAATTATAAACAAATTAAGATTGTACTTACCAAACCGGAGCAACGGAAAGGTGTATTAAAAATTATAAATGATTTCAAAGAATCAAATTTGTTGAGTGATTCAATAACACTGAGTAAAAACTTTAATACACTTCAAAATAATTTTTATGAAAAGGGTTATTTAGAATTTTCTATAGATTCTCTGAATTGGGAAGATAGTTCGGCTGCGGCTTTGCTATATATTGGTAAGTCATATGAAGGTCTAGTGATTCGGGGGAGTAATATAGATGATAAGGTATTTAATACAATTGGAATCAATAAATCTGCATATGAAAATCGTAGTGTGAGTCCCTCAAGACTAAAAAAATTATCAGATAATATTTTAAGTCACTTTGAAAATAATGGATATCCATTTGCCGAAGTTCAGTTAAGTGATATTCAGTTTATTGATAGTAAACTTAACGCAGATGTACAAATCACAAAGAATACTTTGGTTACAATTGATAGTGTTGTAATAAAAGGGGACTCAAAATTAAATCAAAATTACATTTACAGTTATTTGAATTTAAAGCCTGGTGATGTATATAATGAATCAATTATTCGAAGAATATCAAATAGAATTAAAGAACTGAGTTTTGTTGATTCTGAAAAAGAAACCCAAGTGTACTTTAGAAACAATAAGGCAAGGGTTTATTTGTATTTAAAGGATAGAAGTGTAAGCTCAGTTGATGGCATATTGGGATTGCAATCGGATAGAGAAAGTGGAAAAGTAAATTTAACCGGTGAAATCAAATTATTTTTGAGCAATTCATTTTCTCGTGGTGAAAAACTAAAATTTCATTGGAAACAACCACGTAAGTTGACCCAAAACTTGGAGGTTGAGGTGAATTATCCATTTTTATTTTCTACACCATTTGGTTTAGATGCAAAACTTGAGATTTATAAACATGACACTACTTACTTAGACCTTAAGCAGCTCATTGGTGTTCAATATGTGTTTTCCGGTAATAATTATTTAGAGGCTTTTGTTCAGTACCATAATTCAACTCTGCTATCTACGAGCAACTTTAGTTCTTTAACTGTTTTGCCAGAATGGGCAGATATCAATAATACAAATTATGGCTTGCGATTAAATATTGAAAAATTGGATTATAAGTTTAATCCAAGAAAAGGTTGGTTGGTGGATTTAAGTGTAGCTGTTGGCACAAAGAAGATAGAACAGAATTCTAAAATTAGTGAAGAGTTATATGACAGTTTGTTGTTAAAGAGCAATCAGTACCAGGCAAATTTAAAGGCAAATTATTTTTGGAATGTTTATAAACGCCATGTTTTAAATTTTGGTGTTAACTCTGCTGCTTTACTTGGCGATGATATTTTCAGCAATCAACTGTATAGAATTGGCGGATTAAAGTCTTTGCGTGGATTTGATGAGGAATCTATATTGGCCACAACTTATTCAATTTTAACAATAGAGTATAGATACTTATTAGAACAGAATGCATATTTTTTATTGTTTGCTAATGGGGCGTATTACGAAGCCGAGACTAGAACGGGATTTGTAAATGATAATCCCATTGGATTTGGCACAGGAATAGCATTTGAAACTAAACTTGGCATATTTAATTTAAACTACGCTATTGGCCAACAATTTAACAATCCCATATTTTTTAGAGATGCTAAATTGCATTTTGGAATTGTAAATTATTTCTAGAGGATTGACTTTTTATTTTTATTTTTAAGATTCTCAAATTACATGGAACAACTATACATATATATAATTGGAAGCGTATTAGGCGGTATGCTATTTATGTGGATGCTGATGAAAATTTTAAATAATAAGGGCATCAAAGAAATAGAAAGCCAAGTATTGCAGTTGGATAAAGAAAAAGACATTTTAACCGATAAATTTAATGATAAACTTCAAGAGCTAGATAAATTTCATATGGACTTGGAGAAAGAACGATTGATTAATATTGAACAGGGGCAAGATTTAGTTACCTGGAAAAGTAAATACTTGGGAATAGAAGAACGGGTAAAAGAACAGCAACAGGAATATGATAAGATGCATGTTCAGCTTAAAGAGCAGTTTAAGAATATTGCTACTGATATTGTGAGTAAGAACAGCTTGAAGATGCAGGAAGAACATAAGGTTAAGTTGAATGATATATTAAGTCCTTTTAAAGATAAAATTGAAAAGTTTGAAAAGAAGGTTGATGAAACACACAAGGAGAACATAAGGGAAAATCAGACTCTGAAGGAACAGATTAGTAATCTTCAGAAATTAAATCAATCTATAGGGGAAGAAGCAAAAAATTTGACTCGTGCATTAAAGGGTGAAATGAAAACACAGGGTAATTGGGGTGAAATGGTTTTAGAACGAGTCTTAGAAATGTCTGGACTGAACAAGGGCAGAGAATACGAAACTCAAGTGAGTGGTAAAACCGAAGAGGGTAATAGAGTTCAGCCGGATGTGATAGTTCGTTTACCGGATGACAAGAACTTAATAATAGATTCTAAGGTTTCCCTTAATGCACATGAAAAATATACACGAGCAGAATCTGATGAAGAAAAAAGTATTGCTATTAAAGAGCATTTAATTTCCGTTAAAAAACATATTAAGGATTTAAGTAGTAAGAATTATCAGAATTTATATGATTTAAATACGCTTGATTTTGTTTTACTATTTATACCTATTGAGCAGGCGTTCATAAGCGCGATTAATGCTGATGATTCAATTTATCAATATGCCTTTGAAAAGAATATAGTTATTGTTACTCCCTCTACTTTGCTGGCTGTTTTAAAAACCATATCTAATATATGGCGAAACGAAGACCAAAACCAAAATGCCATTGAAATTGCCAGGCAAAGTGGTGCAATGTATGATAAGTTAGCAGCACTAGTTGAAGATTTAATCAAGGTTGGAAATGCAATGGACCAAACAAAAGACAGATATTCTTCGGCAATGAATAAGCTTACTACTGGTAAGGGAAATTTAATAGGTAGAGCTGAAAAAATAAAAACGCTTGGTGCGAAAACGTCTAAGATTATAAATACAGGTCTTACTAATCGTTTGTTAAAGGAAGAGGACGACTAAACGCAAATGAAAAATACAATACTTCTGTTGTTTGTTTTTCTGCTTTGTGGCTGTTACTCAAGTTCAAAAATTAGTAATAGAAATTTGGCATTTTTATATGGGCCAAATACCAGTTATTTAAATCCAAGTTTTAAAGTAAGTCATAGTTCAGAAGGTAAATCATTGTTGCATTTTAAATTTGACAGCAATGATTTGTTGTACATGAAGGAAAAAGAGGTATTCGAGGCAAACTTCGATGTTACAATTGAGTCTTACTCTTCATTCGAGTCTAAAGTAGTACTCGATACATTAACTAAAAACTATAATCTAAAAAATAAACCTGGTGCTGATTCGGATTTGTATCATTTCATAGAATTTGATAATGCCTCATTGTCGTCATATTTAATTAAGGTTACTATTTATGATATCAATAGAAATAGCAAATCAATTTCTTATATAGATATTAATAAAGGGAATGAAAATTTGCCGCAGTTTTTTAGTTTAAAACTTAGCGATTCAAATATTCCGCTTTTCAGAAACCATATTGCTTCAGACGAAACATTTGTTGTTAGTCATGCAAATCCTGAAACGGAAAGGCTATGGGTAAGGTATTATAATAGGCGATTTCCACTGGCAGCACCACCACATTCGCAAAAAGGTGCTCAGATTTTTAGCTTCATTTCCGATTCAACATTTTCGGTTGAAGTAAATAGTGAGTTGAATTTTAAGAAGCCCGGAATATATCATATTCAGAAAGACACTTTGCAAAAAAATGGGGTAACATTATTTAGGTTGCATAATGATTTCCCGAATTTAACAGCGGCAAATCAATTATTAGAGCCCTTGCGTTATTTAACGACTAGAGAAGAATACAAAAACATAATAGAGAGCAGTAATAAAAGAAGTGCAATAGATGCCTATTGGTTACAGCTAGCTGGGAGCAAAGAACGTGCTCGATTTTTGATAAAGAATTATTACAACAGGGTACAAACTTCAAATCAGTTTTTTACTTCATATCTGGAGGGATGGAAAACAGATAGAGGGTTGATTTATATTGTTTTTGGGGTTCCTAGTGGTATTTACAAAAGCAGTGATTCAGAAGTGTGGACTTATGCTAATACTTCCTATACCTCTGCAATAAATTTTACCTTTAAAAAAATATCTAACCCTTTTAGTACAAATGATTATGTATTGGTACGTAAGCCTGAATATGAATTTGAGTGGTACAAAGCAGTTGAAACATGGCGTAAGGGAAGAATTGTGAATTTATGATGTACAAAAAAACCAGACCTGAGAGCAAGAACATGATTATTGGCATAAGACCGGTAATTGAAGCAATTGAAGCAGGTAAAAGCATTGATAAATTATTTATTCAAAGGGGAATAAAAAATCCTCAGATTGCTGAACTAATGAAATGTGTAACGGAGCATAAGATTTTTATTAATCGTGTTCCACAGGAAAAGTTACATCGATTAACCAAAAAAGTGCATCAAGGGGTAGTGTGTTTTATATCTCCCGTGGAATATGTATCCTTGGAAAATTTAGTTCCACAATTGTTTGAGTCTGGAAAAATTCCGTTAATACTTATTTTAGATAGAGTTACTGATGTACGAAATTTTGGTGCAATAACCAGATCTGCAGAATGTTTTGGAGTAGATGCAGTTGTTATTCCTCAAACGGAATCTGCTCAAGTAAATGAAGATGCTGTTAAGTCTTCGGCAGGCGCAATATTTAATGTGAGCATTTGTAAGGAGGGTAATCTATTGGATGCGGTTAACCATTTAAAAGATTGTGGTTATTCAATTGTATCCTGCACAGAGAAATCCAATGAAGGTTTTGGGAATGTTGATTTCTGCAGTCCTACCGCTTTAATTTTGGGTTCTGAAGGAGAAGGAATTTCATCTCAGCTGTTAAAATTGAGCGATAAGAAAGTAGCTATACCTATTACAGGAAAAACGGCATCTTTGAATGTTTCTGTTGCTGCGGGTATTGCTTTATTTGAAGTAAACCGTTTCAGAACTTTGAACAATTGTTAAATTAGACCTCAATTTATTTCTGTTTAACTTAATTTATGAATAAGAAGCATTTAATTCTTTTTGGGCTAATACTTTTTATCGGTGCAGCACTCAGGTTAATTCTTTTGACAGGATTTTCGTTGTCAAATGATGAGTTAAGTGCGTTAGCAAGATTAGAGTTTAATTCTGTTAGTGAAGTTATCGATAAGGGAATTAAGCCTGATGGACATCCGGCCGGTGTTCAGTTATTGCTTTATTTTTGGACAGCAATTTTTGGAAACGGAGAATTTTCAGTGCGATTGCCATTTGCTTTATTTGGAATAGGGAGTGTTGCACTAATATATTTTCTGGCTAAGATTTGGTTCAATACGAATACTGCAATGTTTACTTCGCTGTCTTTTGCCATTTTGCAGTATCCAATATTATATAGTCAAATAGCCAGGCCTTATTCGCCCGGATTGTTTTTCGTTTTGTTGTTTGCACTTATTTGGACTATTTATTTATTTAAACCGGATTTCTATTTATACAATAAAAAGAGAAAAATATTATTGCTAATAGGGTTTGTGCTTTCTGCTTTGGGTTGTGTATACAGCCATTACTTTGCCGGATTAATGTGTCTTATCATTTACTTAACCGGTTTTTTCTTCTTTAAAAGAACGTCTGTGTTTAATTATTTGCTGTTGGGCATAGCAGTGCTTGTTGGTTTTTTACCTCATGCAAATATTTTTATTGGCCATTTAAAAATAGGTGGAGTAGGTGGTGAGGGTGGTTGGCTGCCGGCACCTCAAAGAGGTTATTTGGGTTCGTATTTATTCTATGCATTTAATCAATCAGACTTAATCTTCTTATTGTCTTTTGGAATATTGATTGGCTCTTTTGTAAAATTTAGAAAGACACTAGAGTTGAATAAGTTTCATGCTATTGCAATTTGCTGGTTCATTGTATTATATTTTACCGGTTTTTATTATTCTATATTTAAAAATCCGGTTATGCAATTCTCAATCTTGCTTTTTGCTTTCCCGTTCTTACTAGTCTTCTTGTTTTCATTTATTCCTTCAGATGTTTTCAATAAAAAGAATTTGATTGTGCTGAGTGTGCTTGCATTGACATTGTTAGGGAGCACCATATTAGAAAACAACTATTATAATAAACAGCATTTTGGAGAGTTTAGAGCATTAGCCAAAAAAACAATTTCTTATAGTGATGAGTTAGGTGCAGATAATGTTACCAGAACGATAAATATTCATTCGCCATTTTATATTGATTATTACATGGAAAAATTAGGTAGTGATTTGGATTATAAAATGCATAAAATAAGTGAGCCAAAACATTACAAGGAGCTTACTAGCATAGTGGATGCAAGCAATACTACTCACTTTCTGCATGCATGGTCAACAATTAATAATCCACCAATTGTAGAGCAAATAATTACAAGTAAATATCCGTCTGTTGTTAGCAGAGACACTTTTTTTAATTCAGGCCTGGTGTTGTATTCAAAAACTACTGATGCATTATTTGAACTGAAGAAACCGCTTTATAATAAAGAGTATAATTTTGAGGGAGAAAAAGAATTGAAAGGAGAGTATTCAATCATTAATGATGTAGTGTATGATGGTTCAAGCTCTGCATTAATGGATACCTTAAATGAATTTGGCCCTACATTTAAAAGCATTTGGAATAAAATCACCAAAGAAAAAGATGTATTTGTTCAGTGCGAATTATGGGCAATGGTTGAAGATACAACAGACCTTAATGCTGATTTGGTTTATAGTATTGAAGCAAATGGCAAATCTGTTTTTTGGCGTTCTACAAAATTTAAAACCTTTATTACAGAGCCCGGTAAATGGACAAAGGTTTACTTGTCTTATCCTGTACCAAATAAATTGAAGGGTTTAGAAGAACTAAAGATTTATGTTTGGAAACCCGGTAATCACAAATTATATATGGATAATTTGCAGGTGAGGTTTACTAAAAGATAATTCTAGTTTAGTTGTGGCTCTTGCGTAACCTGAGATTTAACCCACTCTGTAGTTACAGACTTAGGTCTTTCAATTGGAGCAAGCAAGGCTCTATCCCAAAGTAAAGAAGTTAAAACTCCAATAGCCCTGGAAACACCAAATAAAACTGTATAGAAATCAGATTCCACCAATCCGTAATGAATTAACAATACACCCGAATGTGCATCTACATTAGGCCATGGATTTTTTACTTTTCCCGTAGCTCTTAAAACATCAGGAGCAACATCATATATTTTACCTACAATTTTAAAGTTCTCATCATCTGGCATATACTCTAATGCAAATTCTCTTTGTGCCATGTATCTCGGATCAGTCTTTCTTAACACAGCATGTCCGTAACCCGGAATTACTTTTCCTTCATCTAAGGTTTTTTGAAGGTATTTTCTAATGTCTTCTGTGCTAGGGTCGGAACCAACGTTTTTCTTTAATTCCATTATCCATCTAACCACCTCTTGATTTGCCAGGCCATGCAATGGTCCGGCTAAGCCATTCAATCCTGCAGAAAGAGAAAGATATGCATCGCTCAAAGCAGAGCCAACTAAATGGGTTGTATGCGCAGAAACATTTCCACCTTCATGGTCAGCATGTATGGTCAGATAAATTCTCATTAAACTTTTGAATTCATCATCACTATAACCTAACATGTGAGCAAAATTACCTGCTAAATCTAAATCAGGATTGGCATCAATGTGCTCATTATTTTTGTATGTTCTTCTGTATATGTAAGCTGCTATTCTTGGCATTCTGGCAATTACATTGATAACATCTTCAAATGTAGATTCCCAATAATCCTTCTTGTTCATACCCTTACGGTATTCTTGGGCAAAAACACTGTCTTGTTGGCATGCCAATAAGCCGATGCTCAATTGAGTCATAGGGTGTGTTTCAATTGGCAAGCTATCTAAGGCATTTTTTGCACTAGCCGGCAATTCACCACGTTTTGCAAATTCTTTACTAAGCGCCTTCACATCTTCTTCAGATGGTAATTCTCCTAGAAGCAATAAATAGAATAATCCTTCGGGTAATGGCTCTTTGCCACCCGGGGCCTTTGGTAACTTCTCTTTTAACTCTGGAATGGTATAGCCTCTAAACCGTATTCCTTCTTCCGGGTCAAGTTTAGAAGTTTCTGTAACCATGCTAACTATACCCTTCATTCCGCTGTAAATATTAGCAACGGTATATTCACCCAAAACATGCGTTCCATTGGCTTTAACTAATGCTTTAATTTCATCCCTAAGGGGTAAAGCCTTTGCTGCGAATTTTTCTTTGAGTTGTTCTATCATTTTGAATATAAAAAAGAGAGTTTAGCAATAATTATGGTCTAAGGCGAATGTAACTATTTGCACGCAATTATTCAAGAACATTTAATTGGAATATGAACCCTGGAATGTTAGCGTTTTTTCTTACCCATACCCACTAATTCCAGCTCATTCATTAAAACAAATATGGTTACAACAAAAGCAATAATTATCAATGTCCAGCCTACTGTTTCCAAAAGTTTTCTGGCCTTTTTTCTTTTCCTTTTACTTTTTCTTTTTTTGCGATAGAACTCTTTGCGCTTCTCTTTACGTAAAGCTCTTCTTTCTTCTTCGCTTAAAGCCTGCTCCTCAGAATGATTAGAATTTTTTTCTTCCATTTTTAGTAAAAGAATATCGGGGTTAATTATTGAACTTAAAATGGTGACCACCGTAGACGGCAGCTGCACCCAATTGTTCTTCAATTCTTAATAGTTGGTTGTACTTTGCTACACGGTCGCTTCTAGATAAGCTGCCGGTTTTAATTTGACCGCTATTTAACGCTACGGCTAAATCTGCAATGGTAGTATCTTCTGTTTCACCACTTCTATGGCTCATTACATTTGTATAAGACGCTTTGTTGGCCAATTCAACAGTATTTATCGTTTCAGTTAAAGTTCCGATTTGGTTCACCTTTACCAATATAGAGTTCGCAATATTATTGTCAATTCCCTTTTGTAAACGGTTTGTATTTGTTACAAATAAATCATCACCTACTAATTGAACTTTATCGCCAATGCTCTCTGTTAATTTTCGCCATCCGTCCCAGTCATCTTCGGCCAAGCCATCTTCAATAGACAAAATGGGGTATTTGTTTGTCCAGTCTTTCCAATAAGCAACTAAATCATCAGAAGTTAATTTATCGCCTGTAGATTTAGCAAAGTGATACATTTTGCTTTCTTCATCGTAAAATTCAGTGCTGGCTGCATCCATAGCAATAAAGATATCAGTTCCCGCTTTGTATCCTGCTTTTTCAATCGATTCAATTACCACTTGAATGCCTTCATCATTTGATTTTAGATTTGGTGCAAACCCACCTTCATCTCCAACGTTTGTCGACAAGCCTTTGCTTTTGAGCACATTTTTTAGCGAATGAAAAACTTCAGCACCCATTCGTAAGGCCATCGCAAAATTATCTGCTTTAACTGGCATTATCATAAATTCTTGAAAATCTATGCTGTTGTCCGCATGCGATCCGCCATTTAATATATTCATCATAGGCATTGGCATTACTTTTGAATTTACACCGCCTATGTATTTGTACAAATGAACACCAATTTCGTCTGCTGCTGCTTTCGATGCAGCAAGACTAACACCAAGAATTGCATTTGCACCCAAATTCGATTTGTTTTCCGTGCCATCTAAATCAATCATTATTCTGTCTATAACCCCTTGGTCAAAAACAGAGATTCCTCTTAACTCATCATTAATAGCCGTATTGATATTATTTATTGCCTTCAATACGCCTTTTCCTCCATAAATATTCTTGTCATTATCTCTAAGCTCAACCGCTTCGTGTTTTCCTGTAGAAGCGCCTGATGGTACAGCTGCTCTACCAAATCCACCTCGTTCAGTAAATAACTCTACTTCAAGTGTTGGATTTCCTCTTGAATCTAATATTTGTCTTGCCCTAATGTGTGCTATGCCACTCATAATTGGAATTAATTTTTAATATTTTTAATCGAATGTAAATGTAATTAATTTGAGAAAATATTGGAGCAGCTAGGTGCTGGTAATTAACAACAATTAGTATTCTCAAGGAACATGTATTACACATTTCAAAACCGAATTATTCATATATTGTAATTCAATGTATTAAAATTCTGCGGCAGAATTTAATGAAGCAAGTATTCCTTTTTATATACAGAATTTATTGTGCAATTGCTTTTGGTTTAATTGGACTTCTGGCATTCGTGTTTTATTTTTTAGTGATAAACTTATCATCAAAGAAAAACTTGTCGCGAAATGCACATAGAGTATCTCAATACTGGGCAAGAACTGCTATGGCGTTTATTTTTGTTAAGATGAAAATCAGCAATAAGAATTTCATTGACCCCAAAAGAACATATGTTTTTGTGGCTAATCATCAATCATTACTAGATGTGCCTTGTTGGACAATGGCTTGCCAAAACACTTTAAAATTTTTATCAAAAGAAGAAATGATGAAATTACCGGTGTTCGGATACGTTCTTAAGCGAATTTATGTAGCTGTTAAAAGAGATAGTCCGGAGGACAGAAAAAGAAGTATGGAAAGAATGGCGAGCACATTGCGAAATGGTGTGTCATTGTTTATTGCTCCGGAAGGAAGACGAAACAAAACGGACAAACCTTTATTGCCATTTCATAATGGAGCATTTAGGTTAGCCATAATGAGTCAAACTCCAATTGCGGTGATTACTGTTTTAAATTCCGGTGAGTTTTTAAAACCAAAAGAACCATTCAAATTGTATCCCGGTACTGTAAAGGCTACATGGAGTGAGCCTATTGAGACCAAAGGGTTAACGGAAGAAAACATGGAAGAGTTAAAAAGCAAAGTGAGAAATATTATGCTAAACAAATTAAGTGAATATGATAAAAAGGTGTGACTGGTGTTTGGGGAATGACCTAATGATTAAATATCATGATAAGGAATGGGGAGTACCCAACCATAATGATAAAAAATTGTTTGAATATTTATTACTGGATTCTTTTCAAGCTGGCTTAAGTTGGAATACTATTTTACAGAAGCGTCAAAATTTCAAAAAGGCCTTTGATAATTTTGATGCAAAAAAGATATCGAAATACAATCAAAAGAAAGTAAACTCCTTGTTGCAAGATGCGGGTATTATTAGAAATAAATTGAAAGTTAATAGTGCAATTACCAATGCTCAATTATTCTTAGAGGTAAAAGCCGAACATGGTACTTTCGATAAATATATTTGGCAATTTGTAGATGGCGAGCCCATAGTAAACAAGTGGAAAAATATGATTCAAATGCCGGCTACATCAAAGCAATCTGATGCAATGAGTAAGGAATTGAAAAAGTTAGGTTTTAAATTTGTCGGGTCTACTATTTGCTATGCTTTTATGCAGGCTTCCGGCATGGTAAACGACCATATTACCAGCTGTTACAGAAGAAAAGAATTACTTTAATACCTTTATGGCCATAATATTTAATAGTAATAATGGAGTATAGAAGATTAGGAAAATCAGGGCTGCAGGTTAGCGCATTATCGTTTGGAAGTTGGTTAACTTTTCATAAAAAAGTAGATGCAGTCGGTGCAGATAAATTAATGACTTTTGCTTACGATCAGGGAGTAAACTTTTTTGACAACGCGGAAATATACGCGCGTGGAAAAAGTGAAACCTTAATGGGTAAGATTTTAAAAAAGAAAAAATGGGACAGAAGTTCTTACCTGGTTAGTAGCAAAGTATTTTTTGGTTTGGGAGATCCAAAACCAAATCAAAGTGGCTTAAGTAGAAAACACATAGTGGAAGGATGCAATGGAGCATTGAAAAGATTTCAATTAGATTATTTAGATTTATTTTATTGCCATCGACCGGATAAAAATGTACCAATTGAAGAAACAGTTTGGGCTATGCATAATTTGGTTGAGCAAGGTAAAATATTGTATTGGGGAACAAGTGAGTGGAGTGCAGTAGAAATTATGGAAGCACACAGAGTAGCATCAGCGAATGGGTTAATTGGTCCGGTAATGGAACAGCCACAGTATAACATGTTTGAGCGCGTAAGAGTTGAGCGAGATTATTCTGATATATACAGAACAGTAGGATTAGGAACAACAATATGGTCTCCTTTGGCAAGTGGTGTGCTAACCGGCAAATACAATAGTGGAATTCCCAAAAACTCTCGTTTAAGTATTGAAGGACTTGATTGGCTGAAAGATAATTCCATAACTAAAAACAGATTGTTAAAAGTAAAAAAGCTTTCATATTTAGCAGATAAGTTAGGAATCTCAATTGCACAGTTGGCCATTGCCTGGTGCTTAAAAAACCAAAACGTAAGTACTGTAATATTGGGTGCTTCAAAAATTAGTCAGCTCAAAGAAAATATTAGAGCAATAGATGTTTGTGATTTACTTACTGAAAAAGTGATGGCTAACATTGACAAAATTTTAGATAATAAGCCGGTAATGCCCTCGTTTTAATGACTGAATCAAAAATAGATTACGTAGCAACTATTGGATTAGAAGTTCATATTCAACTTTCGACTAATAGCAAAGCTTATTCATCAGATAATGCTGCATATGGTGGTTCACCTAACAGCTATATAAGTCCCATTACACTTGGTCATCCGGGTACGCTACCTGTTGTGAATAAAGGTACAATTGAATCTGCCGTAAAATTGGGATTGGCGGTTGATGCTAAAATTAGAAGGCACAATGAATTTGCACGTAAGAATTATTTTTATCCTGATTTACCTAAGGGGTATCAAATTACACAAGACACTACTCCAATTTGCACTGAAGGACACATCACCATTAAAGCGAATGGTGCAGAAAAAAATATAAACCTAACCCGAATTCACATGGAGGAAGATGCGGGTAAAAGCATACATGATTTAGATCCATTTAATACACTGGTAGATTTAAATAGAGCGGGTGTTCCATTATTAGAAATGGTTTCAGAACCTGAAATAGAAAATTCTGAAGAGGCGTATCAGTATTTAATGGAGGTTAGAAAGCTGGTGAGATACTTGGGTATTTGTGACGGAAATATGGAAGAAGGGAGTTTGCGTTGTGATGCAAACATTTCTGTAAGACCAAAGGGCCAAAAGGAATTAGGCACAAAGGTAGAGGTGAAGAACATGAACTCCATGCGAAACGTGCAGCGTGCCATAGAACATGAAATTGTAAGGCAAATTGATGTTTTAAATGAGGGTGGAACACTAGAACAGCAAACAAGAAATTTCGATGCGGGAACTGGTACTACCACTGCCATGCGTTCAAAGGAGGCAGCCAATGATTATCGTTATTTTCCAGAGCCGGATTTGGCTCCAGTTGTTTTAAGTGATGAGTTTATTGATAGCATTAAATCTGAGATGCCCGCATTGCCAAACGAACTGTATAAAAAGTATATTTCAGAATATGCCTTGAGTGAATATGACTCTGCTTTAATTACAGAAAGTAAGGAAACCGTTGAGCTATTTGAGTCAATATTAAATTATACAAGCAATTATAAGGCTGCAGCGAATTGGATTATGGGTCCAATTAAGTCTTACGCGAATGAGAACGGAGTGCATGTTGGTGAAGTGCCAATTACATCTAACGCCATTTCAGAATTAATAGAACTGGTAGAGGGCAATAAAGTAAGTTCTAGTGTTGCATCACAAAAACTATTCCCGGAGCTAATAAAAAAACAAAGCAAGAATCCGTTAGAGTTGGCACAAGAGATGAATCTTATTCAAGAAAGTGATGAAAGTGCATTGAACGATTTTGTGAATCAAGCTATTTCAAAATTTCCTGACAAAGTGGAGGAATATAAAAATGGAAAAAAGGGACTCATTGGTTTGTTTATGGGTGAGGTTATGAAACTTTCTAAAGGAAAGGCTGACCCTAAAATTGCCAATAAGTTGGTTAAAGATGCACTTGAAAAATAACTTTTATGTTTTATTCATTTAAAAAAACATCCTTTCTATTTCTCGCACTTCTTTTTTCTACTTCAATAATTGCACAAGATGATTATTGGCAGCAGCACGTAGATTACACAATTAATGTAAAATTAAATGATGTTGATAATGTCATCAATGCTGACATGACATTAGTCTATACGAATAATTCAAAAGTTGAACTGAATGAATTATATTTTCACTTATGGCCGAATGCTTATAGAGATAGAAGTAGTGCATTAACACAACAGTTATTAGAAGAAGGAAATACCAGTTTGTATTTTGCAACAGAAGTGGAGAGAGGATATATTGATGGCATAAGTTTTAAAGTGGGCGGAGCCAATGCTTCACATGAATTAGATAATAAGCACATTGATATCGCAAAATTAATACTGCCAGAACCTTTACCTCCAGGAGAAAAAGTGACTATAACTACTCCATTTATGGTTAAAATACCATCGTCAAAGTTTTCAAGATTGGGGCAAAAAAATGAATCATTTCAATTAACACAATGGTATCCAAAGCCGGCTGTATATGATAAAAAAGGATGGCATGCCTATCCATATTTAAATCAAGGTGAGTTTTTTAGTGAATTTGGAAAATTTACTGTGAACATAACGGTTCCTAGTAAATATATTGTTGCAGCAACCGGTGTTTTGCAAAACACGGATGAATTAGAATGGTTAAATCTTATTGCAAACAAATCAGAGAAGAGCACATTTATTAAGAAAGACAATTCAGAATTTAAAACACTGACTTACATTCAAGATAATGTTCATGATTTTGCTTGGTTCGCTTCTAAAGATTTTAACGTTGGAAAAGAAGTTTTTGCATTGCCCGGAACGGATAGAGAAATTACGGCCTGGACATTTTTTCCGGATACAGAACGTGATTTGTGGAAAGAGGCAACAACGTATGCGAAAGATGGTGTAATTCATTATTCTAGGTATGTTGGTGAGTATCCTTATGATGTGGTAACTGCAGTGCATGCTCCATTAAGTGCTGGAGCAGGTATGGAATATCCAACCATTACTGTAATTGGTAATTCCGGAGCAGCCAATGTTTTAGAAACAGTAATTGTTCATGAAGTAGGGCACAATTGGTTTTATGGAATACTTGGATCTAATGAAAGAGAGCATGCCTGGATGGATGAAGGTGTGAATACTTATTATGAAGCAACGTACTATATAAAGCGAGATAAGTACCCCAATGATAATTTGAATGAGAATTTGATGAGTACTGTGCCCATTGTTTCAAAATTGTTTGATACAGACAGATTAAATTACATGGAATTGTACAAATATTTGTACACCATAGTTGGAAGCAGTGGATATTCTCAACAAGCAAATATGAGAGGAGATAATTTTGGTTCGGCAAATTATGGGTTAGTCGTTTATATGAAGGTGGGTGCTTTGTTGTACGAGTTAAAGAATTATTTAGGTGAAGAGGCATTTAATAATTGCATGAAGGAATATTACAGCGAATATAAATTTAAACATCCCTATCCTGAGGACATGCAGAAAGTATTTGAACGCACCAGTGGTGAAGATTTAGATTGGTTTTTCAAGGATGTATTAAATACAAAGGAAGATGTTGATTACAAAATTAAGGGGATTAAGAAATATGATGATCGGACAATAGTAAAAGTTAAGAATAATTCAAACTTGAGTGTTCCAGTAAGTATCACTCAGTACCACCAGGATAAAATTGTGAATGAGGAATATGCTAAGGGTTTCGTAGGAGATTCTATTTTAGTTATAAAGCTGATTGATAGTGCAGATAGAATAATGATTGCCAATAAAGGAGCTATTGATATAAATGAAAAGGATAATCACATAAGAACAAAAGGAATATTTAAAAAATGGAATAAAATAAATTTCAAATTTATTGGCTATCCGGAAAGGTCTGATCGTTCTACCATATTTTATACACCAGCTATAGATTACAATTATTATGATAAAATGTCTTTAGGTGCATCTTTCTATAATAGCTTTTTGCAAACTAAAAAGTTTGAATATGTGATTACCCCAATGTACGGGTTTGGCTCGAATGAGTTGATTGGTAGGGTATATACCAATTACAATTTTATTTTCAAATCTTCAAAGATTCAATCTGTAGTTTTAGATGCAGAGTTGGACTATTTTAATTATTCTAAGAATAAGTTAGAATTGGAGGCAGGTAACCCAACTACTGAGTACCAAAAATATTTAAGAGTAAATCCATCAGTAGAAGTCAACTTTAGAAAAAAGAAATTTAGAAGCTCAATTAACGAATCGTTAGTTCTAGAAAATAAGAGCATTCATAAGAATAAATTTAATTATGATGTTATTAATGGCATTTATAAAGAGGTTGATGTTTGGAATCACTTATATAATTTATCATATAACTATTCTAATAAGCGAGTGCTTGATCCATATGAAATTTTGTTTTCCTCCGAATTTAGTGAAGAGCATAGCAAATTAAGTGCAACTTTTTCGCAAAGTTTCACTTATGGGAAATCTCCCGGTGAATTTGGCTTTAGAATATTTACAGGTGCATTTATTTTTGATGATTCAGAATTGAACGATTATAGATTTAGACTAAGTGGATGGCAAGGCAAGAATGACTATGCATTTGACAACGCATTTTTTGGTAGAACAGAGACCGATGGATTGTGGTCTCAGCAAACTGTTTTAAATGATGGTGCATTTAAAATCCCAACAATTATTGGTCAAACAAGAGACTGGTTGGCAGCAATAAATTTAAATGCTTCATTTCCGGGATTAAAACTGATTGGGGCTTTTGCAGATTTTGGAACATTTGAAAATGCAGGAAATACGCTAGCCAATGAAGAGAAGATATTATATGATGCGGGATTGTATTTGGATTTAGGAAACTTTTTGAAAGTATATTTCCCCTTGGCTAAGTCAGATGATATCAAAAAGTCACTAGACACAAATAATGTTAATTTTGGAGAACAAATTAGATTTGAGTTAAAAATATCTCGCTTGAGAATTCAGGAGCTGAGAAAAAGCTTGTTCAAATAGATGCTTAGCAAAGGAAAAATATATTTTTTATCTGATTTTCATTTAGGAATACCTAATGAAAAAGCCAGTAAAGAGCGCGAGATGAAAATTGTTGAATGGCTGGATAGTATTTTACCTGATGTAGAAGAGCTGTTTATTCTGGGAGATGTTTTTGATTTTTGGTTTGAATATAAAACGGTTGTTCCAAGAGGCTATGTTAGAATATTAGGTAAACTGGCAGAAATTGCAGATGCGGGTATTCCCATTCATTACTTTACCGGTAATCACGATATGTGGACGTTCGATTATTTAACAAAAGAAATTGGTGTTAAACTTTATCGCGAACCCATTACCAGAGAAATTGGAGGAAAGAAATTTTATATTGGACATGGCGATGGTTTAGGACCTGGAGACCAAGGTTATAAATTCATAAAAAAAGTATTTGCTAATAAGATTTGCCAATGGCTGTTTGCAAGATTACATCCAAATTTTGGAATAGGTTTGGCTAATTATTGGAGCAGAAGGAGTAGGGGTGCAACTGGAATTGAAGAAAAGTATTTAGGTGATGACAAAGAGTGGTTATACATCTATTGCAAAGACATGTTAAAAAAAGAACACTTTGATTATTTTGTTTTTGGGCATCGTCATCTACCCATCAACAAGAATTTGGGCCAAGGCTCGACCTATATAAACTTGGGTGATTGGATTAGCTTCTACACGTATGCTGTATTTGATGGAGAAAAGCTAGAGTTAAACTCTCTAAAAGAGAATACAGAAATCGTTACAGTGTAACGGATTGCATTTTTGATACTTTTTGTACCAAATCAACTAAACGGCAAGAATATCCATTTTCATTGTCGTACCAGCCAACTATTTTAATCATATTTCCAATCACGCTGGTTAATTGAGAATCAAAAATACAAGAATGGCTATTTCCAATTATATCAGTTGATACAATTGGATCAGAAGTAAATTCTAATATTCCTTTCAATTCACCATTTGCAGCATTTTTGAATTTATTATTAATCTCTTCTGGTGTTACCTGACTTGTTGTGAAAATAGTTAAGTCTGTTAGTGAGCCGTCAATTACCGGAACTCTGATTCCTGCTCCACCAATTTTACCATCTAGTTTTGGAAAAATATTAGTTACTGCTTTAGCAGCACCGGTTGTTGTTGGAATGATTGAGTTAGCTGCAGCTCTTGCTCTTCTTAAATCTTTATGAGGTGCATCATGCAATCTTTGATCTCCCGTATATGCATGAATGGTAGTGATGAATGCTGTTTCAATTCCCCAATGATCCAATATAATTTTTAGCATTGGTGCAACACTGTTTGTGGTGCAAGAGGCATTGCTAATTATTTTTTCACTTCCATCCAAAATGGAATCATTAACACCCAATACAACTGACTTTATGTTTCCTTTTGCCGGTGCTGTTATGATTACTTTTTTCGCACCAGCTTCTAAGTGCTTGCCAGCAGTTTCTTCGGTTCTAAATAGTCCGGTAGATTCTAGCACAACGTCAACATCATGCTTGCTCCAATTTAAACTAGCAGGATCGCGTTCTGCGTAAACAGGTATATGGTTTCCATTTACAATTAGTTCGTTTGCCTTAGCTGAAACTTCCCCGTCAAATTTTCCGTGAACAGAATCATACTTTAATAAATGTGCTAGTGTTTCAGTAGAAGTTAAATCATTAATCGCTACTACATCTATGCCATTATTTTTACTAATCGCATTTCTAAAAGTAACTCTGCCAATTCTTCCAAAGCCATTGATGGCTGTTTTTGTAGTACCCATTCTAAAGAATAATTAAAAATTATGCTAAATGTTTTTCTGCATGGTATGATGAACGCACCAGTGGTCCGCTTTCTACATACTTAAACCCTTTTTTTAAGCCTATTTCCTTGTACTCTGAAAAAAGTTCTGGGGTAATAAACTCTTCAACAACTAAATGTTTTGGGGTGGGTTGTAAATATTGGCCCAGAGTTAAAACATGAACCCCTGAATTAATTAAATCATCCATTGTTTCTAAAACTTCATCATGGGTTTCGCCTAAGCCAAGCATTACTCCTGATTTTGTTCTAATACCTGCATTTGAAATGTATTTCAAAACATCAAGACTTCTGTCATATTTAGCTTGTATGCGAACTTGTTTAGTAAGTCTTCTTACCGTTTCTAAATTATGTGAAATAATTTCAGGTGCTTCATCAATAACAATTTGTAAATTTTCCATTTCACCTTTAAAGTCAGGAATTAAGGTTTCCATAGTTGTGCCAGGTGATATTTTTCGAACTTCTCTAATTGTTTCAGCCCAAATATTTGCGCCTCCATCTTTTAAGTCATCTCTGTCTACCGAAGTAATTACACAGTGTTTTACACTCATCAGTTTAACAGAATCTGCTACGCGCTTAGGCTCTTCTAAGTCAACTGCTTTTGGTCTACCGGTTGCTACTGCGCAGAATCCACAAGAGCGTGTACAAATATTTCCGAGAATCATAAATGTAGCTGTACCGGCACCCCAACATTCTCCCATATTCGGACAGTTGCCACTTTCGCAAATGGTATGCAACTTGTGAGTACTAACAAGACTTCTAACCTTTTTATATTCTTTACCTGTTGGTAATTTAACTTTTAACCAACTAGGTTTTTTATAATTAGGTTTCTCCCGAGTTATTGTTTCCTTTTCTGACATATACAATTAGTGATTATGGTAGTTAGGTTTACCTACCATTTTCGGCCGTACAATAATTTGAAGTAAAAATTAAAATAAACAGAATTATTATCAATCAAGGCCATGATTGGAATATCTTTTGGATACAAATCTATTGTCATTCCTGTTTCAAGTGCCTTTACATCATCATCTAAATAGCCATAACCAAAGCTTATAGCTAATTTTCCATGCAATCCCGGATGCAAATCTAATTCATCAATTCCATTAAAGAAATTTGCACGTCCAACTATATTATTGGTGAAGTGTTCATCCGGATCATACTTTTGCACTTCAATTCGTGCACTCGGAAAAGTATCTACAGGTTGAACTTTATCAATTGGTACAAGAATTTCTAAGTAAACCGGTTTAGTAATCCCGAAAGAAGCTCCTACAGCATAATTCAATCGAACTTCAACACCTTGTCTTGTATTTCTGCTGTACAACAGTTTTTGTTCACCTATGGAAGATCTTAGAATGCTAAATGTATTTAGTTTTCCATACACATAAGACTTAGCGTTTTCATTTTGAAGCGTTTTCACTTCCTTTGGGTGTTTCATTCCAACGAAATCAAACTCAAACATTCTTTTTTTGTATCCTGTAATATGTTTGCCTCTGTTAAAGTTTATACCCCAGCCATTTGAATGCAACATGAATCCAAAGCTGTATTCATTTCTATATAATACAGGCTTATAGTCTTCATTCTCATCAATAATAGTTTGGGCCGACAAATCAGCGGCAAACAAAGCCAAAACTAAACTCAGAAGAAAAATCTTTTGCATGCTACAAAATTAACAATTAGCTGAATATAATGCTTTAGTGATGAGTAATTTACTAAAATCAATATGTGTTAATGTAATAACGCAGTAAAAAGGCTTAATGTTTGCCTATTTTAGAGATTAATAAAAATCAATTTTTATATATAATGCCCACAATTTCAACTACATATAAAGGCGATTTGCGTTGCGAATCAACCCATATTAAATCCGGCAACGTTTTGCTGACGGATGCTCCAACAGATAACAATGGCAAGGGAGAAGCTTTTTCTCCAACAGATACCTTGGCTGCAGCTCTAGGTACATGCATGGTAACAATTATGGGAATAAAAGCCAGAGACCTTAGCGTATCTATTGATGGAACTGCCATAGACGTAACTAAAATAATGGAGCAGAACCCAAGAAGGGTAGGAGAGGTGGTAATTGAAATTAATGTGGCCAACAGTACATTGGATGATAAGCAAAAACAATTATTAGAATCCGCAGCTCTCAATTGTCCGGTAGCAAAAAGTGTACATCCCAATTTAATTCAAACGGTTCGTTTCAATTACCCATAAAAAAACCCCGATTTAAATAAATAAACCGGGGCTGGAAATGTTTTATCTGGTATTAAAACTCCCATAAATCGTGCTCAAGATTTATAATCTCGTGCTTAATTCTTTCTGCTTCTAATAAAGCATCTATTCCTGTTTTGTATTCTTCAATTCTTCTGTCAAATACATTAGATTCTTTAAAGATATAGCTATTGAACATTCTTTTTTGAAATACATCATCGTAGGTTCTTCTTTCTGCATCATTTCCTCTGTTATACACTTCTGCATTTACCAACATATTTCTTGCTTCAGGATAGTATATCCAAAACAGTGGAATTCTAATGTTTCCTTCTCTAATTTCTCCCTGGTCATCTTCGGCATACATCATTGGAGCAATTCCAATTAGTCTACTTTCTATAACAGAACGTTGCTTGTCAAAAAACCAATCTTCCTTAATACGATAAGCAATTACTTTATCTCTGGAAAATTCTCTTTTAATAACAGTATCTCTTGTTAAGTAAGGAGGGTCTGGATCTGTAATTTGAGTAGAATCAACACCTGCACCGCCAACTTTTTCAATTTCATCTTTGGTTAATTGCAATGTAAATTCATCATCAATAGAGCTATATGCAGTTAAAGTACCTTCTTCAACAGCATCCATAATAACATCAATTAATGATGCTCTATCTGCCATACTCTTACTTGCAGGGTATCTAAAAGGAAGATTCAATTTCTCATCTAAATCTATAACTCTCCATATTCTTTTAGACCACATCACATCTGCTTCTCTTAAATGAGCAAATGGTACTACTCGTCTAAATTGAGCATGTTCTTTTACATAAACACCATCTAATACATTTTGTGCTTGTGCAGAGTTAATGTCTATGCCAACAAAACATACAACTAATAAGAATAAAATAATTTTTTTCATAATTCCCCCTTTTTAGAGCTTAAAGCTACTGTATCGCAAAGTTTACACTACTTAATCTTCGTGGAGCACCATCCGGACCAACAGCTTTAATGTATTCAAAATAAATTTTATCGCCTGATCTGGAAGATGAAATAACTTTTTTCATTTCACTCGTAAGTTTGTTTCCTTTTGTTCTGATAGTAATTGGGTCTCTACCTTTACCAAACCTGCTCATTTCAAACTCAGTAACTTTAAAATATAATTCAAAGTCAAAGTTTTCCATTACAGGAATAATAGCCGGTTGAGCAGCCAATACGCTTTTAGCAATTTTACCGCCTTTTTTACCTGCAACTTTTGCAACGGGATCTGGTACTCTTTTTACACGAAACTCATGCGTTCCCATGTTTTTTGTACCGCCATCTAAAACAGCATTAACAGAAACTTTTGCAATTCCTTGTTGTTTTACTTTACAAATAAAACCTCCTTTGCCATCTGGGCTTAAGGTTCCGCCACCACCAGAAATAGATGGTTTTACGTTATTGCTTGCAACACCTGGCACTGAAATAGCAACAGGATTATCTACACCAATATAAAATACATTCATTCTTGTAGGTGAAACAACAGAGGTTGGTAATGCTGCCGTATATTCTGCTTCAAATGGATAATCTTCAAATGTATTATCCGGCTTTTTAACTTTAATTACTCCGTTCCATTTTTTAACTCCAGGAGAAGAAGGTCTAGCTGTAAATTTACCCAAACCGTTTTCAACTGGTAATGTGTTCCCGCCAACAACTATTTCAGGGTCTGCTGTAGAACTAAACGCAGCTAAGAAAACGTCTGCTTCATACGTTTGTCCTGTCATTACATAACTTGTAGGGGCAATAACTCTTGCTTGTAATGCATCAAATTTAAAATCTGCTGCAGAAATAGATGAAAGTAGATAGTTGGTTGTTTCAGACTCAATGTTTCTTACGTCCGTTTGCATTTTGGTTAACAGTGTAACACATGCAACAACCGGGTTGTGATAAAAGTTTTTCATTTCCCATGTTCTTTTACCTTCAGTTTTATATGCCTTTGATTCCGGATCTGGATCTTCAGTAAAAATTGAACTTTGTAAAATGGGTTTAAATTTATTTTTGTCATCAGTAGAATCGAACGCTGCAATTACTTCTGTTTTAAATTTTTCCAAAGCAGTTTTTAATTCAGCAGCTTTTCCACTTTTACCCTCAACATCTTCACCGCATAAGTAGTTTGTAGATGTATCGTATTCGTCTTTCTTTTTAATATCAGCTATTGCCGGTGTTTCTCCACCTTCGTCTACACCTTCTACTTGATTTACTAATTCGGTTTTAACATTTTCAATGTATTTAACCATGTTGTCGCTCAAGGTTTTTATTTTATCAGCTTGTGCTTTAAATGGTTTCGTTTTTTCTGCATCATTTTGCATAGCCTTTGCAAAATCAGCATAGGTCTTTTGGTTTTTAACCTCAATGTTTGCGTTAGAAGCTTCTAAGCTGTCATTTACGGTTACAAATGCATTTATGATTTCTTTAGATACGTTTAATGCCAAAAGTGCGGTAAGCACTAAGTACATTAAGCCTATCATCTTTTGTCGTGGTGATAAATTTCCTCCTGCCATCTTTCTTTGGTTTTAGTTTTGGTTAGAAAAGTTTACGCTGGTTGGTTTGCAGGAACATTAACGTTCATTGCACTTAACATGTTGCCGTAAACAGTATTTAAACTAGAAAGATTGTTAGCCAATTGACCCACTTCAGTTTTATAACGTTTAGTGTCATCCAATGAAGATTGAAGGTTGCCCATTAACTCATTAATACCTTCATAGAAACGAGATGTTTCTTTCATGTGCTCATTAGTGTCTTGCAATTGCAATTCATAAACAGCATTTAATGCCGCTAAGTTTTTACCTGCGTTTTGCACTTGTTCATTGTACATTTTAACATCTTCAGAAGCAGAGCTTAAGTTTTCCATTGCATTAGATGCATTGGCATATGAACTTGATAATTCAGAAATTGATTTAGAAGCATTACTAACGTTATCTACATACTCTTTTGTAGCAACGTTTGCATCTGTTAAATCAGAAAGTTGTGAAGTGCTATCACTTAATGATGTAAGACCTGAACCTAAGCTTTGAATTAAGTCCGGACCAATATTAGCTTCACCTAATAATTTGTCTAACTCCTGTGCAACAGGGTCAGTTGATATTTTTTTCTTTGCTTGTCCCGGCTCATCAATACCTGCTAATTCAGGATATACTAATGACCAATCCACTTCCTCATGTGGTGGTTCAAACGCAGAGAAAAAGAAAATTATAGCTTCAACAGAAAGACCTACAACAAGCATGATACCTGCACCTTTCCAGTGTTGTATTTTAAACATGGCTCCGATAAGTACAATAGATGCACCCCATCCATAGAGCTTGGCCATGAAGTTTTTAAATTTCTTTCCTTGTGTTATTTGTGCGATTCCCATAGTGTTAAAAATTTTTTCTCAGTTAAACAATCAGTTGAATTCTAAAATTAAATATAGTGATTAAAAGTCAGATTTATCTCTACCTAAGAAACTTTGAACGCATCTGAACCCAACATAACATTTGGCGGTGTCTTGGTATTCAAAAGAACGAGTTCCTGTTTGAAGATAATATCCTATGTCTTTCCATGATCCTCCTCTAATTACTTTACGCTTAAGAACTGGTAAGTCTGAATCTTTTGCTTCGTATTCATAATCAGGATTTAAATCATGTGTAAAATTATATGCGCTTTCATCAAATGCATTGCTGGTCCATTCTGCAACATTACCTGCCATGCAATATAAACCGTAATCATTTGGCCAATAAGAAGTTACTTTAACAGTATAAAAACCACCATCATCAATATAATTACCTCTCATTGGTTTAAAGTTACCTAAGAAGCAACCACGGCTATTTCTAATATAAGGACCACCCCAAGGGTAAGGAGAGTTTTCTAAGCCACCTCTTGAACCATATTCCCACTCAGATTCTGTAGGTAATCTAAATTCATTGGTAATGGCAGAGCCGGTTTCTCTCAAATAATCATAATATAACTGGGTTCTCCAGATGCAAAAAGATCTTGCTTGTTTCCATGATACTCCAACAACAGGATAATCATCATATGCAGGATGCCAAAAATACATTTTAGTCATTGGCTCATTAAACGCATATGTATAGTCGTGAATCCAAGCTAATGTATCCGGGTATACAGGAATTACATCTCTCTTAATAAATACAGAACGATCGATTTTTCCTTGTTCACGGTTCGTTTTCTTAGCTGCTTCTTTTAAATCAATCCAGAAATATTCAAAGTTAAGTTTACGTGTATCAATTTCTTTACGCTTATAATACCGTTCACTCTCTGGTAAAAACATTTCATCTAAGACTTCAACATTATCCTCATCGTCCCATTTAATTTTTTCTCTCCAATTAATACGCTCACCATATTCTCCTTCCTCTATTATATGGTCTTCGCCTAATAATCTGTGAGCAATGGAGTCTCTAACCCAATATACAAACTGACGATATTCGTTATTTGTAATTTCGGTGTTATCCATATACATGGCATGCACAGTAACCGTTCTACTTTGGCTGGTTAAGCCATAAGGAACATCTTGGTCACTAGGACCCATGTTATAAGAACCTGAGGGGATGTAAACCATACCATAAGGGTCTGGTTGAAACCATTTTTGTCGCTTTTGTACAGCTACTAATTGTCCATTGTTGCTATTACCACAACTAGCCAACATAAGTGCAGAAAGAGAAATTACGATCAGTCTTTTCATTATCTCCGCTTTTTGGTTTAATTTAATTGTCAAATTAACGTCAAAAAT
>JABDLV010000217.1 GCA_013001815.1 Bacteroidia bacterium | reverse complement strand
TTAAACTCATATGAGTGCACAGATGAAATGGAACATGTGATTTACTTACCTGAAGGATATAACTTAAAGTACAAACTAAGCGGAGATTCAACCACATTAAAATCTTATAAGGTAGAAACCAAAAAAGAAGATGGATTTACCGTTTACACTTTTTCATCATCTATAAAAGATAAGTTGGAATGGAACGAAACAGCTTCCGGTTACAAAGACTTATATATCATGCCGGTTTACCGCTTATGTATTTTACCCCCCGGTGAAGATGACGGCTATGCCCAATTTAATAAGTACTACAATGAGTTAATGAAACCGCAATCAACTTTAAATGCAGATGCAATTGAAGAACTAGAAAGCTGGACCGAAGGTATTGAAGACAAAGAGAAAATTATTGAATGCATATTTGATAGCGTAAAGAAAAAAATATCTTATATCGATTTTGAGAATGGAATTGGCGCCATACAACCAAGAAATGTTAATGACATATTAAAGAAGAAACAAGGTGACTGCAAAGACATGTCTAATCTCATTTGCCAGGCCTTAAAATTAAATGGAGTGAATGCATACATGGCTATTTCTTCAACCATATATCATGATTATGAATTTGATTTCCCTTGCATTGCTTCTGCAGACCACTGTGTAGCTGTAGCAGAAATAAATGACAAGAAGATTTATTTAGATGCAACTGAAGATTATGGTTCATACGGGCATCCCAGTCAGCAAATACAAAACAAAAATGTATTTATTGTAAATAACAGTGGTGGTGAACTGGTTAAAGTTCCTTTAGTAAATAACAAAGAAAACCTTGCCTTGCTTACGGTTAACCTGAAAAAAAATAAAGAAGTACTTGAAGGAGATTTTACTTATGAATTAAGCGGCATGAGTAAAATTGAAATCTTAACATTTTTAAAACAAAACTCTAAATCAGATATTGAATATTCCATTACATACTACCTGGAAAGCAAATTCAATAATCTTCAATTAAGCGAAATTACATTTGAGGAAAAGGACGAGAAGCTGGTAATTTATGGCAAAGCCAACAGTAAAAATGCTTTTTTAACTGTTGGAGAAGCAACATATTTATCACAAAACATTTTAATGGATCCGCATGATTATAAGATGAAACTTGATGAGAAAGAAAATATATTCTTTAATCAGGCACTGAACAATCAGTTTATTTACAACATCATATTAGACCGGGCCATAAAATTAAGACCTGTAGATGAAGTTGCATTAGATCAAAACGATTTGCACTTTAAATATTCCATTCAACAACCAAGCGATTCCCATTTAAAAATAAACTACTCATTTCAATCTAATACCAATCAGATTAAAATAAGCGATATAGAAGTGTACAATAAATTAAATGATAACATTTCTAAAACTTTTAAAAAGAAAATAAAATATGAACCATTGGGGATTAAAAAATAATAAACTAACGAATGAATAAATTTTGTTTCCTTTTTGCCTTAGTACTTTTTTCAACCACTTCATTTGCACAAATAGATTATTTCCACTGGAGTTATATTTATGATGGTTCAAGCAAACCACATGAGATAAACCCAAGGTATGCAAACGAAAACGCATACATTATAAGTGAGAAAACCATTATAGATGTTACAGAAACTCCCTATGGTAAGGTAACATTTGAAACCACTAAATCCAGAATTAAAATACTTACACAAGCCGGCATTGACATGTACGGCAGAATACAATTAATGGATGTACAAGGATATACGCTAAATGCCATTCTTGCTCGTACTATAAAAACTGATGGCACGGTTATACCAATGAACCCTGATGAATTAAAACGGGAACCTATTGAAGAAGCTAAAAACAAAAGAGAATTTGAAGAAAATTACATTTCTTATTCTATACCAAATATTGAAATAGGAGATGAAATTGAAATGATTATTGGGTATGCTTACCAAGAAAGTTTTGAAGGTTCAGATTTTTTCTTGCATGGATACTTACCCATTATAAAAAGTGAAATAGAAATTAGACATGATTCGGATGTTGACTTAGATGTTAGGTATTACCAAGGACTTAGTGCACCTAAAATTAAAAGGACCAGAAAATACACTTCCTATTCCTGGACAGAAGAGCGTTTAAAGTCTATTGAAATGGAATACAGATCCATTCCTTATTTGGAACTTCCATATGTAAGAATAGCGGGCAAAGTTTCACCGGAATTAGATAAGACGGCAGAAGGAGACACCTTGGCGCAATGGATGAAAATATATAATAGCGCAAGAAAAGATCTGCTCATTGCAAACCTAGAAGGTCCGTACAAAGAAAATAAGCTAAATAAATTTTTGGATGAGTTGTGGAAAGACATTCCACAAGATTCGTTGAATCAAAAAATGAGAGTATTTCTTCAATACGTAAATGATGAAACTACTTATGATTATTTAGAGGACAAAGAACTTGACAAACCTTTATACAGTTATTTATCTAAAAGCAAAAAAATTGCACCGCTCAATTTTTATAAGCTCATGATATATGCATTAAAATATGCTGATGCTGAAGCTTACATTACTTTTTGTCGTGCATACAGTTACGGACCTTTTGATTTTACTCTGGCATCTGAAAATCAAATAACAGAAATTCTCGTATCCTATGTAGATAATAATAATCAAAGAAATTATTTATCGGCCGGAGTTGAATTTGTGAGGTATGAACTCAATGAAATTGGAGATCATTTACAGGGAACTCAAGCCATTTCATTTACTATTTCAAAAAATCCCGAAATTCTTGTGGTTACTTTACCTGTAAACAAACCCGAACATAACTTAAACACGCGAAAGGTTGATGTTAACGTAAATTTTGATTCAGTATCTACAAAAGTATTAAGCATAAAGACATTTAGCGGTGCCTACTCTACTATGTACAGATGCTTATTTTATGATGCGGAAGAAAATGGTGAATTATTTAAGAACATAGTTCAAGCATTTAAAGATGATGAAGAAAATGTAACATTAGATTCTGTTATAATAGTTGACTCCGAACAGCAGCATCCCTTTGCTTTTACTGTTAACTACTATATGGATTTTCATGAATTGCTAACTGAAATAGATGACAATTTATATTCCCTAAGCATAGATGAATGGCTTGAACATAGAGTGGATGAATTACCGGAAACCAAAAGGTATTTGGATTATCACTTTGAAACGGTGGGCATTGATGGATATGATTATTACATCCATTTTGATAATGATGTAGAACTGGTAAATGCAGACAAATTAAATCGTTCAGAATTAAACGAGTATTGTGAATTTATTTTAAAAGTAAATCAGGTTGACAAAAGAACCATTCTACTTACTTCTCATTTCAAAGTTAAGACCAATTCAGTTCCTAATGATGAAATTCAAAACCTTAAAAAGATTTTCTCAACCGTTTTTGATGCCGATAACGAACCAATTGTATTAAGAAAACTCTAGATTATTAATTCTTTAATATTATTTTGCATTCAATAAATTTTGAATGTTATGAACTTGTTTCGGCAAACCACCCTTGCAACCTTATTAGTAATTTCCGTTTCACTTTTTTCTGTTAACTCGTTTGCTCAAAAACACAAACAGTTAAATGCGGGCGAAATAGAATTAGGATTAAAAAAACTAAATGTACTTGGCACTGTATTGTACCTGGCCGCTCATCCTGATGATGAAAACACAAGGCTTATCTCCTATTTTGCAAATGAAGAATTGTATCGCACTGCATATTTATCATTAACCAGAGGTGATGGCGGACAAAATTTAGTAGGACCTGAACTGAGAGAAAAATTAGGAGTAATTAGAACGCAAGAA
>JABDLV010000212.1 GCA_013001815.1 Bacteroidia bacterium | reverse complement strand
TTCTTTTTCCAGGTTCTCAAATAATGCATTCAGTGCATTCAAATTATCATCGTATGCATTTTTAATGACTTTACGTTTGGTTTGTGCACTAATACTAAAAATGGTATTTCTCACATTATATAACCAGTTAAAAAATGCACCACGCACATTGGGTCGTTTTTCCCAGGGAGCAAAATTTTCATCCAGCCAATTATTTAAAAAGGTTTCGCTTTTTTCTTGTACGGTTTGTCGTAAAGCGGCCATATCTTCATCGCCATCTTCTGTACCTACATCTAAAGCGGCATTTATTTTTTGTGCCAGTGCATCATCACTTGCAAGACTGTACTTGGCTTCAACTAAATAGGGGAGATAAACCGTATTGATATAGTTCTCCCGTGTATCATCCATAAAGGTTGGAATCAATACTACTTTAATGGGTAAGTGTTCTTTCCAAAATTGTAGGAATAAATAAAATTCTTGCAGGTTGCAATTGGGTATGCTGTGCGTAATAACATCATAGCCTTTGTCTTGATATTCATTAAACAATAATTGCGTGTAGTTTACTTCGCCTTCTTTTAACTGATTTAAACTGTGTGTTTGTGAATTGCCCAAACAAAAAATAACATCTTTCTTGCCGCGCTGTTCCCAGCCAAGCATTACTGAATCGAAACTGTTTTTAGTGATTTCATCTACATGAATAGGGTAGGTGCCATCGTTTGCAAAAAACGGAATGGTCCCTTCACCCAATGCCAGGTTTTCAAAATCTTGCTTTTCTGCAAAGTACCAACCAACAAAAACCATGGCAAGCACAAAGGCTACAATGATTTCCAGTAATCTTTGCAGCTTAAATGATGAATTGTTATTTGAAGAAGTTGCCATTCACAATTAGAGATTCAAATGTATAGTTTACGTAT
Organism: Bacteroidia bacterium; assembly: GCA_013001815.1. Taxonomy (GTDB): domain Bacteria; phylum Bacteroidota; class Bacteroidia; order AKYH767-A; family OLB10; genus JABDLV01. The sequence continues at coordinate 20,316 of JABDLV010000212.1, read as the reverse complement.
TATTTAGGCCTGAGTTTCAGGCTAAAATTGAATTTCTTATTCAGTAAAAAATGTGAATTATGTATTAGGCCTGCAATTCTGAAAGAATGAGCCGGGCTGCATTGGCAGATGCACCGCTGTTGCCTAGTTTGTTTCTAAGCTCGCTATAATTATCTAACATAGCTTGGGTGTTTTCGCTATCATTTAGAATGGCATCCAATTCTTTTTTTAATCGCTTTTCATTAAAATCAGATTGAATTAACTCGGTTACCACTTCTTTATCCATGATTAAATTAACCAAGCTGATGTAATTTATTTTGACCAGTTTTTTGGCAATGTTATAGGAAATGGCGCTCCCTTTATAACAAACTACTTGCGGAACTTTAAACAATGCGGTTTCTAAAGTGGCGGTTCCAGAAGTAACCAATGCTGCTTTGGCTTTTTTTAGTAAGTCGTAAGAAGAGCCGGTATGTAAATGAATTCCTTCTTTTAAAAATTGCGAGTAATAATCTTCATTTAACGAAGGTGCTTTTGCAACATGAAATTCATACTCCCCAAAGTGCTTTTTCATTTTTAGCATGAGTGGAAGCATTTTACTTATTTCTTGCTCCCTGCTGCCGGGCAATACGGCAATGATATTTTCTGATCTGGTGCTAATGTCATTGTCTGTAATTACATCCAATAGGGGATGACCAACAAAATCCACCTCCATGTTGTGTTTTTTATAAAAGTCTTTTTCAAAAGGAAGTATAACCATCAATCGGTCAACCAGCTTTTTAATTTTCTTCACTCTTCCTTCTTTCCATGCCCACACTTGAGGTGAAATGTAATACACTGTTTTAATTTTTTGTTCATGCGTAAACTCTGCAATGCGTAAATTAAAACCCGGGTAATCTACCGGTATTACCACATCAGGATTGTATTGTATAATATCTTCTTTGCAGGCCTTTAAATTTTTGAATATGGTTGGTAGGTGTTTGATTACTTCAGAAAAACCCATGTACGCTACTTCTTTGTAGTGCTTCACCAGTTCAACACCTTCGTCTTTCATTTTATCTCCACCCCAACCTCTAAATTCTGCAGAAGGATCATTTGCTTTTATGGCTTTCACCAAATTACTCGCATGCAAATCTCCCGATGCTTCACCTACTATGATGTAATACTTCATAACTTATAAGTAATAGAGATAAAAGAATGCAATAACCGTTGCAAATGTAACCAGTAATATTCCCCGGCCGGTATAATCGTACTTTAAATTAACCATGTAATATCTAAATACTAAAACATTGCTTACAACAGCAATTACTCTTAATGTAAGGTCTCTAAAAATGGGTTGTCTATCAAAGATATCTTCAGAAATAAAAATGTTGGCATAATACAAAATGGCATAAGCAGTTAAGGGAGTTAATATGCCCAACACAATACCTAGTATCCATGAATTTTTTTTAAGCATTCCAATTCATGTTGTTAAAATGCGGTAACGCATGGTGTGCGGTTAAGTCAAACTGCACCGGAACTACCGATACATAATCATTTGCCAATGCCCACTCATCGGTATCTGCCCCTTCATCATACAATTGAAATTTACCGGTAAGCCAGTAGTATTTTCTGTTGCGAGGGTCAGTACGCTCATCAAATTCTTCTTCCCATTTAGCAATTGCTTGCCTGCAAATTTTAATTCCGTTTATATCTTTTTTTGATTTATTCGGTATGTTCACATTGAGCAATGTTTTTTCAGGCATGCCATTTTCTAAAATGTTTTTAATGATGATGCGTGCAAAGTGTTTGCTAGCCGTAAAGTCTGCATTCAAATCATAATTGTTTAAAGAAAAACCAACCGAAGGAATGTTTTCAATGGCGCCTTCCATAGCGGCAGACATAGTACCTGAGTAAATCACATTGATGGATGAGTTGCTTCCATGGTTAATGCCACTAACACATAAATCGGGTTTGCGGTGCAATACTTTGTTAACGGCAAGCTTTACACAATCTACCGGTGTGCCACTGCACTGCCAACCAATAAACTCCCCATGAAATTCTACTTTGTCTAAACGTAGAGGTTGTTCAATAGTAATGGCATGTCCCATTCCCGATTGCGGACTATCCGGTGCTACCACAACCACATCGCCAAACTCTTGCGCAACTTCTACCAGTGCACTAATGCCTTTAGAGGTTATGCCATCATCATTGGTTACCAGTATTACAGGTTTTTTACTCATGCTGCGAAATTAATACAATCTTTTGCATGCACACTTATTATATATGTATAAAAAAAAGAGCGTTTCCTGGAACGGAAACGCTCAAACCCCCAAAATATCATAAAACCCCTATTATGATACTCGGATATTCTGGGTCTTCTTAGCTTTAGCTTCGTCAAGCTTGGGAAGATTTATATTTAATATACCATTATCATATTTGGCTTCTATCTTTTCCAAATCTACTGATTCCGGTAATGTAAAAACACGACTAAACTCAGTTCTTCTGAATTCCTTACGTGTATAACGCTTATTTTCGTCTTTTATTTCTTCCTGATTTTCAGCGCTAATTGTCATTGTGTTGTCATCCACGTCTATTTTAAAGTCGTTTTTGTTATAGCCCGGTGCAGAAACTTCTAAGTTAAAAGATGTTTCGCTTTCAGCTATATTCACTGCAGGCATGGTGTTTTTAAAGAGGTCACTCGTTTCGACATCATTAAAGAAGTCGCTAAAAATGTTTGATTGAAAAGGAAACGTACTCATTGGTCTTCTGATTCCTTTGTTGATTTTCATTAATGTCATTTTGCTTAATTTTTATCTGATTAATAATTTTTTTCTTTTCTGATTAGAGTAGTTCAAATTGTGGACCAATTGAAAAAAGAGCATTAATTGACTTAAAAAGAAGTCAATATGACAGAAATAATGAGAATACTATGCTAAAATGACAGTTTTAATTAAAAGCGGGGCAAGGGTTATTTTTCCTGTTACGGGATTTGCTATTTGGATAGGATGAAATTTTAAAACCGAAATACAAATCAAAACCATACATATCATCTAGTGCCAGCCAGGGTCCCAGCATATCGGTACCCAAAATAAACCACTTGTACCTTGCAGCCAATCCTAATCTTGAGTCTTTCATTCTATAAAGTGAATAGGGAAGAGACACCTCAAAATCGGGAACCTCATAACGCGGAGTGATGGAAAATTGTGTTGGTCTTTTTACGGTATGCGTATTTAATGGTATCGGTGCAATAAAATTTGTTGCAGCATAAATTCGTGCCGTCAAACTTACATCTAACTGCCCGGACAGAGCCATGGGTAAAAAAACATTAAAGTTTGAATTGTTATCAATAGCCTGTGTTCCACCTAAAAATACAGTGCTAAATAAAGAGTCGGCAAATTCTACACTGGTAATTTTAACGGTACTGATGCCGTCCCATAATACATTATCTACATCAAAATCTAAATTAGTTTGGTCTTTCTTAAAACTGGTAAAGCCAACATCCAGTAAAGAAAACCCAAGCCGGTATCGGTAACTTCTTAATCTTCTGTTTTTGTATGCAGTGGTTATGCCTGAATTGCCCAAGTAACTCGTGTATCGCATTCCGAAGCTTGCTCCAACACCGGTACCTCTAACTTTTAGCAGGCTAAATTTTTCACTTCCTGTGTTTCCAAAATTTGGTATTGCATGCGCGTAATCAGCTTGCAATACGGAGGTAATCATTGTATCTGAATTGGGAACAAGGTAATTATGTATCCGGTTATCTATACTGGCACCTGCATGCCCAAATGTAGGTTGAATGGTAATTCCGACATTCACTTCATGATTGCTGGAGCGAACTAAGTTTTTTCCCAGTGTTAATGATACTTCATTTACCAGATAAGAGTTCAAAGTATATTTTCCGCTTTCAAAATTTTGATTGTGCTGTGGTGTATAATCAAAACCTTCCCAAAAAAACTTGGCCAGGTGGTACGGAAAATCGTTTATACTGGTATTGGTTCGGGTGCCAAAGTTAATGGCGAAACCAAAATCTTTTCTAGAGTAATAAAAGCCCGGGTATTTAAACTGTACATTTTTGTACATAAACTTATCCGATGTGTTATAATCATCCAAATAGTCATCATCTGAAATGGATTGCCCGGTAATCATTTTACCAAGTGGATGTGTGCCTTCTCTTAAATAGATGTAGTTGTTGTTTATAAATATATCTCCGGATAAAATGTGAATTTCTTGTTGTACGTATGAATTAACTACAGAAGCCGGATTTAAATGCAGACCCATAGTGCCTGCATAATTACTATTGGCAATGCCCCACATTTCCTGGGCTTGGCAGTAGTAACTCGCAGTAAGCATGAATAGTACTACAATTACTTTTTTCAAATTCAATTTAATTCGAGTGTATTAAACGAAAATTTTACCGGGATTCATTATACCGTTCGGGTCAAATAACTTTTTAATTCCTTTTTGCAGTTCAAGTTGCGTTTGATTGAACGGTATGTTCATATATTCTTTTTGTACAAAGCCAATACCATGTTCTCCGCTAATGGTGCCTTTTAAACGTATGCACAAGTCAAATATTTCTTTTACTCCTTCGGGCACTTTATGATTCCAGTCCTCATCACTAATATCATCCTTTAAAATGTTCACATGTAAATTCCCATCGCCTGCATGTCCGTAACATAAAGTTCTAAAACCGTACTTGCTTCCAATTTCTTTTACTCCTTTTAATAAGGTGGCTAATTCTGCCCGGGGAACAACGGTGTCTTCCTCTTTGTAAATGCAATGTGCTTTAGAAGCCTCACCGGCAGCTCTTCGTATGCGCCACAGTTCATCTTTTTGATTGGCACTTTCAGCAAACAAAATTTCATCGCATTCAAATTGTTCCAGTACCTCAGATATTTTTTCGCAGTCTTTCATCAGTACATCCATGTCGTTTCCGTCAACTTCAATAATTAAATGTGCTTTTACTTCATCTTTAATCGGAAAGTTTATGTCAACATATTTTAAGGTGTTGTCAATGGCATCTCTTTCCATAAATTCCAGACATGATGGAATAACTCCTGCTTTAAAAATTGCACTTACCGCTTGGCATGCTTTTTCTGCATTAAAAAACGGAACCAGCATTAGCAAATCATATGGAGGATAGGGTATAAGTTTGAAAACTATTTTTGTAATGACTCCCAGTGTTCCTTCACTGCCTACCATTAACTGCGTAAGATTATAACCGGTTGAATTCTTTAGCACATTAGCTCCGGTCCAAATAATTTCTCCTGTTGGTAAAACCACTTCCAGGTTCAGTACATAATCTTTGGTTACTCCGTATTTTACGGCTTTGGGACCACCGGCACTTTCTGCCAGGTTACCTCCCAAAAAACAAGAACCTCTGCTACTTGGGTCGGGCGGATAAAACAATCCTTTTTCTTTTACTGCTTCCTGAAACACTTGCGTAATGACACCCACTTCAACAGTAGCTTGCAAATTACGCTCATCTATTTCAATGATTTTATTTAAGCGTTCAGTTGATAATACAATGCCACCATAAACGGGCAAGGCACCACCACTTAAACCGGTACCGGCACCACGCGGTGTTACGGGTATATCATGCTTATTACACAATAGTAGAATTTGGGAAACCTGCTCTGCGGTTTCGGGTTTTACAACCACTTCAGGATTAAACTGCAAATCTTCCGTTTCATCATGTCCGTATTTCTGCAGGGCTTCATCATCAACCAAAACGTATTCATTGCCCAATATTTGGCGCAATTCTTCTATATATGCAGACGTTATGGTTTGGTACATGATTAAACAAATTTAAGCTAATAAACGCTCTTTGGCAATGCATTATAAACGACTAATGAACAGGAAATATGTTGTTAAAGCATTTATTTTATCTTTAAATCCTGTTAAAATTGAACATTTAAAAAAGTGAATATGTATTTGAAAAATATCTTACTAGTTGTACTGGCAATCAGCTTTGCAGTACCTACTCAAGCGCAAAACAAAATTACATTAAAGGACATTTGGGCAAGCGGAAAATTTTCTCCCAATTATGTTTACGGTTTACGAAGTATGCAAGATGGAGCACATTATACCAAAACAGAAAGCGGTGATGATGATGCAACCGATATTGTAAAGTATGCTTATGCCACAGGTGATAAAGTTGGTGTTGTAGTAGCAGGTAAAGATGTAACCCATAATGGCGAAGTGCTGGAATGGTCAGATTATACTTTTACAGATGATGAGCAAAAAGTCATTCTAACTTGTGATGAAGAACGGATTTATCGACATTCCACCAAAGCAAATCATTATGTGTTTGATATAAAAAGTAAAAAGACTACAGCAGTTTCTGCTGATGGGAAGCAGCGTTATGCTACGCTTTCTCCCGATAACAAGCATTTAGCTTTTGTTAGAGGAAACAACCTATATATAAAGAATTTTAGCTCAGGTAAAGAAACAGCTATAACTACTGATGGTGAACACAACAAGATTATAAATGGTGCAACCGATTGGGTGTATGAAGAAGAGTTTGCTTTTGACAGAGCTTATCAGTGGAGTGCAGATGGAAACAAAATTGCCTTCTATCGATTTGATGAAAGCAAAGTAAAGGACTTTACCATGATGCGTTTTGGTGAATTGTATCCGGAAGAAGTTACATTTAAGTACCCGAAAGCGGGAGAAGATAATGCGTTGATTGACATTTATATTTATGACATACCTAGTTCAAAAAAGGTGAAAGCAGATGTTGGTACTGAAACCGACATGTACATTCCAAGAATAAAATGGACGGAGAATCCTAATCAGCTGTGTATTTTTAAAATGAACCGTCATCAAAATAATTTAGACTTATTGCTTTGCGATGGAAATACAGGTAGCACAAAATTAATAATGAATGAGAAAAGCGAAACGTTTATTGAGATTGATGATGACTTAACCTTTTTGGATGATGGCAAACGTTTTATCTGGACCAGCATGCGAGATGGCTACAACCATATTTATTTGTTTGATATGCAAGGCAAATTGTTAAACCAGATTACAAAGGGTGAGTGGGATGTTGCAAATTACTATGGTTACAACAATAAGACTCAAACGTTTTTCTACCAGTCTGCTGAAAAATCTCCTTTAGAACGACATGTGTATTCCATAAACTTAGAAGGAAAAAAGAAAAACTTAACCAAGCAAGATGGGAGCAATAGTGCCGCTTTTAGTAGCACCATGGATTATTTTTTACATACCAACACAGCAAGTGCTGTGGCACATACCTATGCGATGCGTGATGGAGGCGGAAAGGAAAAATATGTCTTAGAAGATAACGAAGAATTAAATGAGGCTTTAAAGGAATATGATGTGAAGCCTGTTGAGTTTGTTTCTTTTAAAACATCAGATAATGTAGAATTAAATGCATGGATGATTAAGCCACCAAATTTTGATGCAAATAAAAAGTACCCTGTGTTAATGTACGTATATGGTGGACCTGGTTCGCAAACCGTGCAGAACTCTTGGGGTGGTGCAAATTTTATGTGGTATAACATGCTTGCTCAGAACGGTTACATAGTGGTATCTGTAGATAATAGAGGAACAGGATCCCGAGGAGAGGCTTTTAGAAATTGCACCTATAAAAATTTAGGTCACTTGGAAACATTGGACCAAATAGAAGCAGCGAAATTTTTAAGTAAGATGCCTTATGTAGATGCAGATAGAATTGGCATTTGGGGTTGGAGTTATGGCGGATATATGACTGCACTTTGTTTAAGCAAGGGTGATGGTATTTTTAAAGCTGGTATTTCTATTGCCCCGGTTACTAACTGGCGTTATTATGATACCATTTATACAGAAAGGTATTTGCGTACACCTCAAGAAAATGCAAGCGGTTATGATGATAACTCGCCCATCAATTTTGTAAAAGATTTACAAGGCAGTTTGTTTTTGGTGCATGGTACTGCAGATGATAATGTTCATTATCAAAATTCTATGGAGTACGTAAACGAGTTAGTAAAACATAATATCGATTTTGATATGTTTATGTATCCCAACAAGAACCATAGCATATATGGTGGAGCAACCCGATATCATTTGTACAATAAAATGACCAATTTCATCTTAGAGAAATTGTAATATTAATGGGCTTGACAATCAACCCTTTAGGAGATTAATATTAGCTTTTCAAATCTACCTTCCTTATAAACAGGGGCTTGTGACATTAATGAAACTTGCTGTTTTGTAATATTTTGGAATAAATCATTCAATTCTAGCGCAGTAAAAGGCTATGTTATTCATGGTGCGCCATTTTTTAGCACACCTACTTTTTAGATTAACTTTTTATAAACGGGATTTCGTTTTTCGGCTTTTTTTCAGCGCAGTGAAATTCCAAATTTTTGAATCAAATTATTTTAATCATGAAAAAATTAATTTTTCTGGCATTTATTGCTATGTGTTGCTCTACCATTTTTGCACAAGACAATATGGTAAGTGCAGAAGATTTACAACAGTTAGAAGGTAATTGGCGTGGAACGCTTTCCTATTATGATGGTAAAAAGGCTAAAAAAGATTTAGTTCTGAAAACCGAACTAATAAGTGAAGTTAAAAAAGGAGTTTTGGTAATGAAGTTTAAGTACTATGATCAAAACGGTGAGTTTACTCGCAAAACGGAAAAGCTGGTTATTTTAAATAATGGTACAAATGTAAAAGACAATGCGATGTGGTCTGTAAAAGATGTGGAAAGAGAAGGTGGGATGAAATTAGCTTTGTTAGCAGATACCAATGCAAATGAAAAGGCCATGGGTAAAACAATTAGCATTAAAAATGGCGTATTAATTATAGAAAAACATGAAATTTTAGGAGGTAATGATAACACAAACGCTGTGTACTCTCTAAATTTTGAAAAGCTAGAACACGACTTGTATAGGTAAATTAATGTAAATTAATTTTGTAAGCATACATATTCAAGATTGTGTGAATGTGGCCGGAGGTAAAATCTTCGGCCATTTTTTATTTAATGAATTCATGTTTGTTCCAGTTTCAAAAACCAAAATTTTATTTTCTTAGATTTTTCTTCCCAGTAATGGTATAACTTATATCCCATGCGCTCATAAACAATTTTATTTTTTTCAGAAGTGGTTTCCAGGTAAATGGGCAATCCCTCTTTTTTTGCCAGTTGTTTAATTCCGCTGTCCAGTTCAAACGCTGCACCCGAACCGCTTTTACTTACTCCTAAAAACCAGTAATAGTAATAGTTGCCATCTTTTGGCCTCATGCCTTTCCGGTAAGCTTCTCTTTTCAGCACACTTGGTAATTTCTGCAAGGGAATAGATCTTAATGCAAAACGAAGTTGATAATACATCTCTTTCAACGAAAAAACCTGCGTGTTATACTTATAGCATAGGGCAACGCCTTGTTCGTTGACTGATAAAAAAGCCCCATCTCTTAACCAGGCTTTTATAAAGGCATAATCGGCTAAACGTTTAATTGCTTTTGTTTTGTTGCCTTTTTTAGACAGCATCCAGTTAACGCCTGCATTGGCTGCAAAGGTTTCAGCTATAATGTTAGCTGCTTTTTCTTTGTCTTTCAGGTTTGCGGGTCGCATTATGGGTGTGGAATTCTGGTTACGGGTTTTTTTAAAGGTAAAATATTTATACTTTTCTGCAGCCTTTAAATACCTTATTTGGAATATTTTATGTTCAAGGGAGTACCTTTTACTCGAATTCTTTTGGCATTTGTTGCCGGTATACTTCTGCAAATTTGGTTGCAACCGAATTTGATGGAAGGGGTTGTGCTATTTGGTATTTCTTTTCTGGCTTATAGTGCACTTATATTATTTCCATCCATAATTAAGTACCAAACTCAGTCTATTTCCGGTGTAGTTTTAAGTGTTGTGCTTTTTTCTTGTGGCTTACTGGTTGCATATTTCAATACTACTGCAAATTGTTCAGATTATTTTGCTAAGTCAGAAAAAATAGAGCTGTACAAGGCCAAGGTTAATGAAGAAATGCTAGTTAAGCCTAATTCTATAAAAAGTATGTTGCAAATACATGCCATTAGAGTTGATGGTGAATGGCAAGAAGCAAAGGGAAATGTGTTGGTATATTTTAAGAAGGACAGCACACACCCGGCACCCCGTTATGGTGAAAACATTATTTTTAAAAGAAGCCCTGCTGAAGTTGAGGGACCAAGTAACCCCAGGCAATTTAATTATAAGCGATACTTGTCTTTTCATAATACGTATCATCAAGTTTTTTTAGGCAAGGATGACTACGTGGAAGTCAAGGAGAGCAAGGGTTTTGATTTGTTTGCATACTCTTATTCTCTAAGAAATAAATTGTTGACCATTTTACAAGAGCATGTGAAGAATCCAAGAGAAAATGCAGTGGCTGCTGCCTTGGTGCTGGGTTATAGTGAAAATATAGATAATGATTTAATCAATGCATATTCCGGAGCAGGTGCCATGCATGTTTTGTGCGTTTCAGGATTACATGTTGGAATTATTTACATCGTGCTTAGCAGGTTACTTCTATTTATGGACAAGAAGAAGTATTTGAAGATTGTAAAATTCGTTTTACTAATTACACTCATTTGGTTTTATGCCTTAATCACAGGATTATCACCTTCGGTTTCAAGGGCATCTACCATGATAACATTAGTAATACTTGGAACATGGCTGCGAGGAGGGGGCGGAAACAATATTTATAATACCATCATAGTTTCCATGTTTGTCTTACTGCTGGTCAATCCATATCTAATTACGGAAGTTGGTTTTCAGTTGTCTTATTTAGCTGTATTTGGAATTATCTATGTTCACCCAAAATTATTTGCCATTTTTAAAACTTCATCAAAATTATGGAACCGAATTTGGGAAATTACTTCTGTTTCTATATCGGCACAGCTTGCAACGTTTCCGCTAGCTGCATTGTATTTTCATAAGTTTCCAAGTTTGTTTATGGTTTCAAATTTATTTGTAATACCAACGGCCACCATTATTATTTATGGAGTCATGCTGTTAATGATCGTGTCATGGCTACCGCTTATTGCATCATTTGTAGCAAAGTTGCTCGCAGCAATCATTTGGTTTTTAAATGAGGTAGTTTTGTTTATAGAAAAGGTCCCATACTCGGTAGTAGATGGAATTGCATGGAGCGTTGCAGAAACCTGGTTGGTTTATGGTGTAATTGTATGTATGGTATTATTTCTTGTGCGTAAAATACCCGCATATTTTCATGGTGCTCTTTTAGCTTGTTTTGTTCTGCTCGTTATATCATCTTATAAAGCAAATTACATCTCTAAGCAAAATAAAATATTGGTGTATAATATCAATAAAACCACGGCTATAGATTTTGTCTCTGGAAATAAAAATTATTTACTGGCCGATGCGAATTTTATTCATGATGAAAATGCGATACGCTTTAATGTTCTGCAAAATTGGTTTTGGATGGGTGCAAAAAACAATCATTTAGAAGATGTGAATAATGTGAGTCAAAATAATAGCCAAGTAGTGAATTGGATTAATGAAAATTATGTGGTTTTTCAGAATAAGAAAATTGGAATAGTTGGTAATGATGATATCGGAAAAAACAGTGAAAAGAACTTGGACCTTGATTTATTAGTTCTAAGGCATATAAATTACTTGGATGTAAATGCTTTGTTGGAAAAATACAGTGCCGGCCAAATTGTGTTAGATAGCAGCTGGCCTAAATGGAAAGTTAAAAAAGTGAAAGATGCATTAATCAGTAATGGCATTATGGTGCATGCGGTTGGCACAGATAAGGCATTTGAACTAACAATATAATTTCAGATTTTTTTCTGCTGTTAGAAATGGTGTATATAAGTATTTAAATACCGTTCATAATCTTTAACTAATAAGCATGAATCTTGGTATTTTAGCCTAAACTTTATTCATGAAGCAGAGGATTTTATTTAAGTTTTTATCTTTTTTACCTACCAAGGCTTACTTGTATGCAAGATGGTGGTTGTACAAAACCATTAAGCGTTCTTATTATAATGATTTGCAAGTGGGCAGAACAAAAGTGGTTACCAATGATTACTCCTTTCTTCCCTTTGATCAAAAGAAGGCCATCTTTATTCATTTGCCTAAGTGTGCAGGCATTGCAGTAAGCAAAGCTCTGTTTGGTAATTATGCCGGGGGACATACGCGCTTAGAAATGCACTTGAGTATTTTTCATCCGCAAGAGATTTTAAGCTACTTCAAATTTACCATTGTTAGAAATCCGTGGGACAGGTTGGTTTCCGCCTATCACTTTTTAGAAAAGGGAGGTTTTGAAGAGAATGACAAAATTTGGTTTGAAGAGAATTTAAGACAGTATAGAGATTTTGATGACTTTGTTCGGAACTGGTTAAACAGAGATACCATTTGGTCATGGCATCATTTTAGGCCGCAATTCAGTTACATTTTAGATGATAACATGAAGGTGCCTTTGGATTTTATCGGATACATTGAAAATATTAATGATGATTTTGATATTGTTTGCAATAAGCTTGGCGTAAGCAATACATTGGAAAAACTAAATAAGAGTTCACATAAAGATTATCGAGAATATTATACCGATGAAACCAGGAAGCTCGTAGAAGGGGTGTATGCTGAAGACATAAAACTGTTAGGTTATTCTTTTGATAATTCTAATCTGCCTAATCAGATTAAAGAGCGGAAATTGCACTTTGACAAAGCTCCTAATCTAGAATTCAAGCATGATTCCTATTGAAGGTATAATGGTGCCTGTGGTATTTTCTATGGTTGAATTCAAATAAGCATCTGTGTTATTCGGGTCTTCAATTGGGTTCCCGTCTGCATCCATTAGTACTGTAAAGTATGGTTGTCCGGTCAATTCAAAATTGTAAATATTTTCTAAATCTAAATAGGTATTTAAAGACCATTTAGTAAAGTACCAACGCTTATCAATTCTAAGATCCATGGAATGGAAAACGTCATTTCTTTTTGTATTTAGTTGATCGTAATCAAGAATTCCAAATCCATATATGTCCCAAATATCTTTTTGTGATGACCGTGCAATGTCATAAGGTGTATAAGGTGCGCCACCCAGTAATCTAAACTTTAATCCCAGCTCCCAATTCTTTTTGAGTTTTTTACCCGCAGTTATATTCAGCAAGTGCTTGTTATCCCAGGCAGAAGGGGAGTATTCATTATTTTTATCTTTAAACTCACTCCTTACATAGGTATAAGATATCAAACCATAAATGGATGAGCTTAGTTTTTGTTGAAGCAGAACTTCCAGTCCATAGCTTCTTCCCTCGGAAGTTGAATTTGCCGGTTCATTGCCAACTACTCCAAAGTCTCCACCTAAGTTTGCCAATGAAATGCTGTCATTTAGCAAAAAGGGATAGTTGTCATATAGCTTGTAGAATGATTCAATCGTAAGTTTTGAATAGTCATTAGGATTATAATCAAAACCAGCAACTAAATGTTTCGATTGAATGTAGCTGATGTTGTTATTTTTATTGGTAAGAACATTAATAGAGTCTCTGTAGCCTAATACCGTGTAGGCAGGTAACTGATGGTAAATGGCAGTATTAAAATTGGCATTTAATTTTTTAGTTAGTGCATAAGAAGCAGAAAATGTGGGGGAGAGCTGTTCTAATGGATTATCCATGTCATTAGAGTAATCACTAAAATCAGTTCTTGCGGCTACAGAAAGCGTAAGTCGCTTTTTTAAAAATGACTTACTCAGTTGACTGAATAAATTAAACTTGTTGAATCCCAATTCAGAGTCAAAATCTTTTTCAACTACAGTGCCGTTAACTTGAATTTTTCTAAAAGTGGTATTCGTATATTTTACTCTCTCATAACCTGCCCCAATGTTCCACTTAAAACCGTTTACTCTTTTGGTGCTTTCAAGTCTAAATTTGTTTTCTATTTCTTGTGAGTTATAATCCAGCAATAGATTGCTCGCAGATTCTATATTGTCTTTGTATTTTATGGCTTCATTGTTCAAGTGGTTTCTGCTGACGACTAAAGTTTGGTAACTGTTTTTAGAGTAATGAGTCCACTTAGCGCCAAATGTATAATTCCACTGTGAGTTCGTAGGTATGTTCCCGAGTATATAATTATTTCTTTCTATGGTGGTTGAATCATCTACACCATCGTTAACTGATTTGTTTATTTTAAAATCATCTATGGCTCCCAAACCAATAAGTGTTAAGGAGTTTTTCTCGTCAATATTAAATACATGTTTGTATTGCAGGTCATTGTACGTAGGCAAAAATGGCAGTTTCAGTGCTTCAAACAAAAATTGCAAATAAGATCTTCTTACAGAAAGTATAAAAGCAGATTTATCACCTGTTGGACCGTCTAGCGTTAATCCCATATCGCTAGAGCCTACTAAGAACGTACCCGTTAGTTTTTCATCGTTTCCTTCTATTTGTTTAAAGTCAATGATGGAGCTCATTGCATTACCACGGTTTGCCGGAAATGCACCTGAATAGAAATCTACTTCGCGAATAAAATTTACATTTATCATTCCCACTGGACCACCGGACGAACCTTGAGTGGCAAAGTGATTGATGTTAGGCACTTCAATCCCATCTAAATAAAAACGGTTTTCATTAGGTGCACCTCCTCTTACAATGATGTCATTTCTAAAAGATGCAGTAGAAGCAACCCCGGGAAGTACTTGAATTACTTTTGAAATATCTCTGTTGGCTCCGGGTGCACGGTAAATTTCTTCGGCACTAACGGTTTTTAAACTAACCGGACTTTCTTCCGTTTTATTAAAAGGTGATGCTGTTATAGAAATTTCATCCAATGCCGTGTTTCCTTCAATCATGGCAATGTTTAGAATAGTAGCTCGGTGCGACCGAACAATCACCTCATAGTTAATGGTCTTCTCAAAACCTATAAAAGAACAAACAACATTATAGTTGCCGGCTTTTAAGTTGTCAATTTTATAATTCCCTTCAACATCTGAACTGGTTCCGGTGCCAAGGCTATCTACCACAATGTTCGCAAAAGGTATTGCTTCATTATTAATGCTGTTATAGACCCTGCCTTTTATAGAGCCGGTTTGCGCAATGGCATAATTACAGCTTAAGCTTAATAGTAGAAGTAAGTAAAAGCGCATGTATATTTGTGTAAATGAACTCAATAGTGTTTTCCTACTCTGCTAACAATTGGGCAAAGCGATTGTTTATTTTGACATAATAATAGTTCAATATTAAAATGAACCTGCAAAAAGAATCGCCATTAAGAAGCCAAGAATGTAAAACCCTATTATTATGATGGTCATTATTCCCATGAATTTGTGGTGAGACTTTAAGTTTTTTAATCCCTCTTCCAACGCTGCACTGTCATTCATTGTTATAGCGTCTTTAACACCGCTGCTATAATTATAAAGGTACCATACCGGGAAAAAGTATAATACGGCAAGAAGTAAGTACAAAATTGAAAAAAGTGAAGAAGGTATTGGCAAGTCACCCAAATCACCAGGAATTGAGCTAAATGCAAAGAACATAATAACGGCAAAAATTACCATAAATGCTACTGCAATAAAACCCAGTATTGCTAAAAATTGTGACCAATTCGCAGACTCTTTAATATATGTTAATGCCGCATTGCTAAGTGTTAGGTTCTTAGAATTAGAATATGCATCATGACTGTTTTCAGTATTTTCAATTGGGTTTTCCATAAAGTTTTGCTTTAGGTTTGAAGTCTACAATATAAAATTATTTTAATTGTGCCGCTATAAATGCAGTCGTCCAGGCAGCTTGAAAGTTATAGCCACCCGTTATTCCATCAATGTCCAATAGCTCACCTGCAAAATACAAGTTGGAGATTGCTCTGCTTTTCATACTTGCAAAATCAATACTATCTAGGCTAATTCCCCCACAAGTAACGAACTCTTCTTTAAATGTTGTTTTTCCTTTTACAGAATATACATCGTTACATAATACAGCAATTAATTTATTCCTTATTTTCTTGCCAAGGTCTTGCCATTGTACTTCTGCCTTAATACTTGATTTGTTTAAAAGGTAAAGCCATAAACGCGAAGGAAGATTAAATGGTTTGCTGTTACCTAATTGTTTTTTGCTATGCTTTTCTGCAAACTCAGTTAAGTGCAATTCAATAATATCTTGATTCAGTTCATTAACCCAATTGATCATCACATTAAACTGGTAGTTTTTTTCGTACAACCATCTTGCACCAAACGATGACAGTTTTAGGATTGCCGGTCCACTCATTCCCCAATGGGTAATTAATAATGGTCCACTGGCTTGAAGCTTGCTTCCTTCTATACTTGTAATAACATGCTCTACCGAAACACCCATAAGTTCGGTGATGTTCTCATTCGGAATATTAAAAGTAAAAAGAGAGGGGACAGGGTCAACTATTGCATGGCCAAGTTCTTTCAGCCAATCTAATCCTTCCTTTTTTGGTGAACCACCACTTGCTAGAATAACTTTGGTAAATGTGTGAGATTCTGAATGGTTTAGCTGCAATTCAATAGCATCATCTTTAGGAATTAATTTGGTTACGTTGCTTTCTGTTTTAACATCAATGCCGAACCGTTTAACTTCATGCCAAAGGCAATCAATAATGGTTTGCGAATTATCAGAAACAGGAAAAACACGATTATCACTTTCGGTTTTTAATGCAATACCTTTCTTGTTAAACCAATTTTGAATGTGGGTATTATTAAAGCTTTCAAAAGCTTTTTTTAATTGCTTGCCTCCTCTGTGATAACCGGCAGCCAGTTGCTTAATGTTGGTGCTGCCATTGGTAACATTGCAGCGCCCACCACCGGATACTTTTACCTTGCTAAGAACTTTTTTGCTCTTTTCAAATAGTACAACTTCAGCATCAGGAAAATTTTCCTTTACACAAATAGCTGAATAAAATCCTGCTGCACCGGCCCCAACAATCGCAACTTTCAAAAGATGACAATTACTTATTGTCCATAATCAATACCTTTTTAGATGCGGTATTTTCCTCAGTAGAAATAATACAGTGATACAATCCGTTTTCAACAAACTGTAAGTCTATTTCTTGTTGTGTACTGAAGGCAGGTAACTCCATGCTGTAAACTTCTTTTCCGGTTACATCAAAAATTTGAAGTAAACCGCTATTGCTTTGTGGTAGTTTGTATGAAATATTGAATTGTCCGGTGTTTGGATTAGGAGCTACATTAAATAGCAATGCATTTCCATTTTCTTCTACACTAACATTTGCATCCATCGTAAATTCATGTCTAATGAATGCACCGTAATCAGGCTCAAACGTATGAATTGGTCCGCCAATTTCTCTAAAACGAACCCAGCCATTACCATCATTGTTTGCCCACCAAGCTATACCGTCTTGTCCGCTGTCATTAAATTCAAAAATGTAACATCCATTGCCCAACCATAGGGTGTCTTCATATAAAGTATTTGATGTAAATCCATTTCCTGAATAAACTGTAAATCCTGCATCATCTTTAATGGTGTATGAGTTTTCATGAGGCGCAAGGTTTGTTCTGAACTGCAACACAACCACATTTGAGTACATAATTGGTTTTACATATGGAGTAGACATACTATTGTTGTTTGCATAGCCATCAGTTCCACCATTTGGTGCACTAATGCTAACTTCAAATACATCGCTACTTGCAGAAGTGCTCCAAAATGCTTGTGAAGTAATTGGTAATTGCACTTCTTCCATTTGTAAAAATCCTAAACTACCTGACCAATTATATGTTTCTGTTGTGCCACCTAACACATTGTAGGTAATGGTAAGTGAAGTTAAATTTGTAGACCCTGTGTTTTGAATGATAACAGATGGTTGTATACATCTTGGGTTATCTCTCAGGTATTCTGTTTTTAAAGAAGGTTGTTTAATGTCAACCACTCTTGCGTCTAACACAAAGTTTGGTGCACCATAGCTTACTAACTGATTGTTTACAATGTATCTGCTATCTCCACTTCCGCTTGTTACGGTGTAGTCAATGTCTATTGTTTGTCCCGGTGCAACCATGTATAAAGGAAACTCCTCTAAGTCTGTCGCTTTACCAGGACACCATCCGGTTCTGTCATATATCCATGTTCCGCCTTGTGGGAATATTTCATTGTCTCCACATTCTTTCAATACCAACCAACTAAATTCGGCCGGACCTCCATCAATATTTACCTGATGCACACGTGGAATGAATTCACCTTCTTGTCCATGACCGGTAATGGCTGTTCTAATTTTGTAATCAGCAGCTGCTGAATCCAGTGTGAAGGTTACGGGTTCAAAATACTCATTGTTCATTATTTGCGTGTAGTTTCTAGAATCTACTCGCCAAATTTGTCTAATGTCTAATACATCTCTTGGTGGTGTACCTTCAATAAACAAGAAACGAATATCCATTTCTTCCTGGTTTTGACCACCACGGGTTAATTCTAATCTTTTACTTCCGTTTAGTATCGGTTTGAAATCTGTTACATCAAACGCCCACATTTTTCCATCCAAGCCAAGGTCGAGGTTAATGCCATAAGGTGTAACAAATGACATAATTTCAAATTTTGATGGTGTTTTGTGGTGATAGTCTAAAGTGGTAATAGTTATGGTGTCTTGCGGAAGTATTGAAATGGTATCTACCACTATACCGCTTATATCATCATACACATAAATGTCGCCACTTTGATAAAAGAAGTTGGTGTCTAATGGAACTAATGAATTAGATACCAAATGAAACGAGTTAACTAAGTCCGGTGCATTTTGTATAGAATCTCTCACCACTATGTCAGTAAGTACTTGTGTGTATACCCCTTGTACAAAGGTCATATTAGGACGCATATTGGTTTCAGTAAAGCCTTTAAAAATATCTTTACCTCTAACGCCATCCCACGACAGGTTACCGTTTATCACACCTGTTTCTGCAGCCGGAGATGCATCTGTAATACTAAAGCCGGTACCTTCATTCATGTTATAATATGCTATCAAGCCGGCATATTGTGGATGCGTTGCATCAACTTCTCTTAACATCCAATCTGCAATTTCAGTTTGTGTTAATTCTTTGTTCCAAACTCTGAACTCATCAATTTTCCCAAAATAATTATTGGTGTTGTTTTTAGATGCAGCCAGTCTTAGTGTAGCAAGATCAATGAGATTTGTTTTGGCGGTTCCGGAGTGGAATAGTGCTCCGTTCAAATACATTTTCATGTCGCCAGTTGTAGCATTCTTTGTAAAGGCCCAATGGTTCCATTTGCCTTCAAAATCTTGTGCACTCGCACTTTGATCAATTCTGTCATAACCACCATCGTTTCCACAATCCCAATACACTCTACTATTGCTCCAAGGTAAATGAGAATTTACTTGTCTATCATTTTGTGCATCTACTCCTTCAAATATATTTGTATTTACAGGTAGAATATCAGGGTTACCGTAGCACCATAACGAAATGGTTATTTCATCACTAATGCCAGAAAAAGCTGATGTTCCTAGGTCGGCATAGCCTGCACCATTAAAATTCATACTATAGTCTGTGCTGTTGCTCACCAAGCCTGCAGTAAAACCTGCATCATGACCATTTAAAATATTGTTGGTTCCTATTGCTGCATTGCTATAGCTCAGTTCTACAATTACGTTTGAAGTTCCATCCCAATTAAATTTATTATAAAACAAGAAGTTGTTGATGCCTGCCGCAAGCGTTGTGTTTAAGAAATATACTTCTGTAAATGAAGTAGTATCCGGACCTCCGCTGTATAGCGTAGTTTGTGCGGTATGCTTCATTCTTATTCTTAAAAAATTACTATTACTTGTTGCACTGTTTACATCTAATCTTAGGCTTGTAATGTCACCTGCTGTTATGCCTGCTGTACCAAGTTCTGTCGCGGTCCATAAATATTGCGTTTTAGAATATTGATTGCTGGCACCAAAAGGATGAGGCAATAAATCTGTTCCGGCTCCAACAGTACCGCTGGTTTCGCTTACCGTATAGAGGTAGGCCATATCCTTTTGTGTATACTGCGTGTATGAATATGTTGGACTACTGGTGTAATAATAAGTTGTTCCACCAAAACCTGAAATGGTGTGCGATGGTGCAGACGCTTTAATTGAGTCTGTGTAAGCAGAATCGGTTATATAGGTATTGCAACTATAATCCCACTCACCACAACCTTTGTTTCTGTCTGAGGTAGTTGATATTAAACCGCCCTTGCAACGCATTCTGTATTCCATAATAATGCGTTCATAGCTTTGTCCGGTATCTGCAGGAAATTCAAATACATAATTTCTGCCCGTGCTATCAAACGTTAGTGTTTGAACAATTGTAGTGTCTTGTGCTACGGAAACATTGGTAAAAAGAAAGGCAATGAGTAAAGCAGTAAGTAAATTTTTTAATCTCATGTTGGTTAAGGTTTTAGGAAATTCAGATTACATTTTAGCAA
>JABDLV010000211.1 GCA_013001815.1 Bacteroidia bacterium | reverse complement strand
TAGTTGGTTTTTTCTCCTTGAATAGATTGCATGCCAATTCCGTATCTAAAATCTAATCCCATTGTCCAATGGTTTGATACTTGATAATGTAAACCATAAGGTATGTACACCCTGGAGTAGAGCACATGCTTTGCTTGAAAGGTTTCTACATTGGTTTCTTCACTCTCTTGTGTAGATGGATGTGCACCGGGTTCAAAGTAAGCTCCGGAGATAATCATCATTTCATTTCCAAAACTGGTTCCTGCATTCATTCCCAATCCATAATACCAGTGAAACTTTTCATTCCAAATATGTCGTTTTAGGTATGCTGCTTCAAATGTTACTTCCCCATGTAAATTGCAAAACACAATAGAGCTGTCTAGTTGTTCATTCTTATAACTAATCATGGCTTCTTTTGGTGAGTGCAAACCAATACCTATTTGTAGCTCCTGATCGGTTTTGTATTTACCCGTCATTCTATTTAATGGAGAAAAACTTGCCGAAGTATATAATGCGACACCTGCTGTAAATGTTGTTGCCTCCTCATTAAACATGCTCAAGTCTCTTTGCATTTGATGTGGATCTTTTGCAAAAACCAACAAATCAGTTAATGACATAGAAGTATAGTTGTCACTGTCTATTCCCAAGCCAAAATTAAATTGGTTTACCTTCCACTTACTCATTTCACCTATTACTTTAGGAGATAAATTCTGAGCAAGTGTATTGTTTGAAATAAAAAGAAGCGCAAGAATAGCTGCCAGAGTAGAATATTTCATATGCTAATTTTTTTCATGTTTAAGAACCGTAAGTTAATCATTTCAAAAATAAAGTGAGAATGCAATTACAGCAATTTTCGTATTGCTATTAACACCAATACAGCAAGAGAATAGAATATAAAGAAAGGAACTATGTAATGTGCTAATCCGCTTACAAGCATTATGCTAATTAGAAGCAACTGAAAACCTAAACCCATGGTAGAAACAATTGTCATGAGCCAATTAGGAAAAGCATGACCTTGTGGTGCATTGGGGTCTAATACATAAATAGATTTGTCAAATAATCCGTATAGTATTTTATAAATAGTGAAGAGAAAGTCAACTGTTTTTTGCTCTTCACGGGGCATGGCAAGAGGTGTTTCATTTTCAAATATCCTGCTGGTTTCATCTCCATGGTATTTGTTTCTTAAAATAACATAATAGTAGTTATACAGTGTGCCCTGAAATTGTATGCTAATAAATGCCAGCAATGCAAGCAAAATGTTTCCATCCGTAATGTGGCAAATTGCAATTAGAATAATAAAGTTTAAAAGAATATCAGCAATGGAATCAAAATACCTGCCGGTATAGGAAGGTGTTTGTTTCACTCTGGCTAATTCACCATCTGCGGCATCTAAAATTGATTTAATAATTAGAAAAAGTGCGGCAAGCCAATAGTGTCCTGTTAGAATAAAGAGTACAGCAATTAACCCCGCTAAAATAAACCAAATGGTAACATGTATGGGTGTTATACCGGTACTTTTAAGAGAATTGGCAATAGCCTTTCCAAGCGGTCTTCCATAATCTGATAAATCTAAAAAAGAATTGTCAACAGGTAATTTTGGCAAAGCAAATTAAAAATTGATGATTTAATGAACAGATTTTATTTTAGATTTAGTGATTCATTTTACACATTTCACCTATTTCTTTAGGAGATAAATTCTGAGCAAATACATTGCCTGAAATAAAAAGAAACGCTAGAATAATTGCCAGAGTAGAATTTTTCATGTAGCCGTTTTTATAGTATACAGATATACTTGGTAAATGGTTATTTCAAATTTAATGAAAAATTTCAAGCAAAATGGGGCAAAATGCCTAGTCTATTGACATTGAGTTGTACAAGTGGATGGCCTTTAAATGATGAAAATAGGAGCATACAAAAGACATTCTATTATGTCCGGGATTAATTATTCTTTGAAATGCCTTTTTTTAATCATGCCCCCTTTAATGTCTGTAACGCTATGCATTACTACAAAAGCATTTGGGTCAATTTTTTGGATTTCACTTTGCAGGCGCGAGATTTCCAGCCTGGTAATTACCGAGTAAATAATATTGGTTTTGTCATGGTTCTCTCCACGTTTACCGAAACCACCGGTACCTTCAAAGGTAGTAACGCCACGGCCAAGTTTATTTATAATGGAACGGCAGACCTCATCACTTTTTGTTGATATAATGGTAACGCCAATATATTCTTCTACACCCTCAACAACAAAGTTTACGGTTTTAGATGCGGTGAGATAGATTAAAATAGAGTAGAGTGCAGCTTCAATGGATAGAAAGTATGCTGCAGTAGAAAAGATGATCAAATTAAACATCAATATTAAATCACCTATTGATATGCTTTTTTTTCTGCTGATATATATGGCTAAGACCTCTGTACCATCCAACACAGCGCCACCTCGTATTGCCATGCCTATACCTGCACCTAAAAAGAAGCCACCAAAAACGGCAACCAATAAATTGTCAGAAGTAATAATGGGATAATTAATAAAGTGAATGGCCAATGCCAAACCAACAATTGCTACTATACTTTTAACAACAAAGGCTTTTCCCATTTGAAAATAACCGAGTATGATAAAGGGTGCATTAATGGCAACAATTAAAATAGACAGTGAAATAGATGTCAGTGCTTCAGTAAGCAATGATATACCCGTTACACCTCCATCGATAAAACCGTTAGGCAGCAGAAATCCTTTTAAACCAAACCCGGCAAAGAGTATACCAATGGAAATAAATACTACATCTTTTAATACTTGCCAAATTGAAATATTAGAAAGAAAAGAAGCCTTATTGTTCGGCTTAAATTTGGGGTTTGCTAATAATACAGATGGTTCTTTACCCAGTGTCTCTCTCAGCGGCTTATCTAAAGGAATATATTCTTTTATATAAGTCACAGACAAGGAGTATTTGATTTAGAATACGCCTTGATATTGAATAAGTTGCGTCAAAAAATCTGTATTCGTTACATGAATTATTATATGATTCAGAAGCAAATAAAGAAGGTCAATTAGATTTATTCTAGCTGAATATCAATCAGAGTGGATTCGCTATCTGCATAACCCATTAAATTATAAGTAATTGTTACACTATTATCAGTTCTTTCTGCAATAGTGGCCCCATCTACCTTTATGCTTTTTATCTTTTTAGGAAATTCAATATAGGTTGTAATGCTCATATCTTTTAAGAAATCCATCGCCATCAAATCCGATTCTTTTTCTTCTATTTCTTCTTTGCTCTTTTTACTGTTCTTGCTGTATCTGTAAAAAGAATTAGGAGTAACTTTAAGAGTGGTTTTAGAATTAGAAAACATTTTCATTTTCTTATTATTCTTATTGCTTTCATCTAACATGTCATTAAACGTGATGAACTCTTCCAGTGATTTAAAATTAAAAAGCATTCCGGTATACATTGCACCATCCACTTTACCACCTTTCATATACATGGTTGCTTGATCTAATAATTTCTTCTTGGATTTATTTCCTTTAAATCTATCTATATCCTTTTGGGGAATGGCAAAAGTAGAATCAATCTTATCCGGAAATTCTTCCCATATAAGCTTTTCAACTTCTTCTGCTATTTGCAGGCTATCCATTTCATCTGCGCCATCAATGGTTAAGGAGGCCATGCTGGTCATCATTCCTCTAAACATGGGTATCATGTCTGCACTGATATCATAGGTGCCCGCACCATTTTCGTTAAATACAATTTCTTCTCTAATTTCTCCGCATGAGCTAAGGAGAGCTGCGCTTATCAATAGCACAAATGCTGATTTAAGTAAATTCATTATGTACAGGTATTTAAAATTATAGCTCTAAATATAATACTTTTAAATGTATGACTAAAAGTTGGATGTTGCGTGCAAGGAAATTGAGCTGAAATTAATTCCTATTCAATGAGAGAATATCTATGAGCTTTTTGCATCCACCATTTTTTATGAATTCAGAATGCTCATCCAGATTGTCAAATTTTTGACCTGTAATTTTATGGCAAAGCATTTCAGAGTTAGTTTCTGCTTTGAATGCTTTTAAAATTTTGTTCGCATATGGGTTGTTCAAGTAAGGAGGTTTTTTGCCCGGATGCTTTTCCAGCCATTGAACCATTTTCATCCAAATAGCTGCACTCAGAGCACCACAGCCGTTTCCACTTAAACCTAAACCGCCTGCAAAGCCGGCTACCATTACTTGTTGCTCATCAGTAGCACCCATCCGTTTGGCAACTTCAGAAGCACAACTCATTGGTTTGTGTTTCAGTTCAACATGTTCATCCAAACCTTCTTTTGATGCTGCAATTGCTTCGGGTGCCCAATCTTCAGCCAGGTTAAAACAGTGACTGTTATCCATTCCTTGCAGGGTTACTTTAAGCATAAAGGCGGCCATACCAAAAACAGATTTTAAATTAAACCCAATAATTTCTTTGCAGTTTACTGTATTGGTTCGTTTAACAAATGAATCAATTACATGTTGGGTGGCGGTAATGGCTACTGCAATGGCTTCATCTTTATCAGCATGTTTTTTGTAGGATTCTGAACCGGTGGCCATTGCTGCTCCCCAAAGCATTCCGCATTGGTGACCTTCATTTAAAATGCCACCTGCTAAAGGGTTTAATGCTATTTCTTCTTTGACCTGAGGATGTGCAAATTCGCAATTAAGCAAATGCCCAAATGT
>JABDLV010000208.1 GCA_013001815.1 Bacteroidia bacterium | reverse complement strand
TTTTCCTTTCACAACTTATAAGTGTAACTCCGGAAATAAAACCGAATGGAGATCGTGTAATAAGTAAGGCTCAGTTGCAAAATGCCAATCTGAAAACCGGACCTGAAGCCATAGTAATCAGAACGTTACCGAATAAAACTGACAAACTAAATTTTCAGTATACAGGAACTAATCCGGCATATTTAGAAGAAAGCGCAACTGAATTTTTAGTGCAGAAAGGCTTTAAACATTTATTAATTGACACACCTTCGGTAGATAGGGAAGAAGATGATGGTAAACTTTTATCACACCATGCATGGTGGAATTATCCAACTAAAATTAGATCGGGTTCCACCATAACGGAAATGATTTTTGTGCCTGATGGGATTGAAGATGGCATGTATTTTTTAAATCTTCAAATTGCATCATTTGAGAATGATGCCTCTCCCAGTAAGCCTCTATTATACGCTCTGCAGTAGAATCTTAGCATATATTGGTTTTTCGCCAATATAATTCTTACATTGTATCTTACAAGCAGAATAACTTTATTACATTTTTCAAAACTTGCAAATTTTTCTAAAAACTATTTACAATGGCAAACACTATCGACAGAACTGACCTGAAAATCCTGAAGATACTTCAAGACAAAGGCAGAATTACAAATTTACAACTTAGCTCTGATATAGGACTATCCCCTGCTCCTACGTTAGAACGAGTTAAAAAATTAGAACGCTCCGGCATAATTAAAGATTACCATGCTGTTTTAAATGAAAACAAATTGGGCTTGGGCATTCAAGGGTTTATGCTCGTCACATTATCTAGGCATAAAAGCCATTCTATTAATGACTTTATTGAGCAGATGAATGGTATTGAAGCAGTAGTAGAATGCTATCATATTACCGGAGCTGCTGATTTTATGCTTAAAATT
Organism: Bacteroidia bacterium; assembly: GCA_013001815.1. Classification (GTDB taxonomy): domain Bacteria; phylum Bacteroidota; class Bacteroidia; order AKYH767-A; family OLB10; genus JABDLV01. Next base: position 2,048 of record JABDLV010000208.1, on the reverse strand, counting down.
AAAGTGAAGGATATAGAGGCGTATGAAAAACTATTAAGAGAAAAGCTAAGTGCAGTTGAAGAAATTGCACAAATGCAAACCTTAATGATTTTATCCTCTTCAAAATTATCTCGGGTATTGCCTATAAATTATGATCAAGATAAGTTTAAGCCTGAATGAATGCCGAAGAGCTAAGAGAGTATTGTTTAGCTAAAAAAGAAGTTACCGAAAGTTTTCCTTTTGATGACACTACCCTTGTGTTTAAGGTGTGCAACAAAATGTTTCTCCTTATTAGTCTTGGCGAAACGCTTTACTTTAACGCTAAGTGCGATCCTGAACGCGCTATAGAGTTAAGAGAGAAACATCACTTTATTCAACCCGGTTATCATATGAATAAACAACATTGGAATAGCGTATATGTTGATGATTGTTTTGATGACAAGCTACTACTGAGTCTGATTGATGACTCATATGATCTTATTGTTGACAAACTTCCTAAAAAAATAAAAGAAAAATTATTCTAATTTAATTGCAATAGATCATTCCAAAATTGTTCTAGTAAATTTGCTTCTATGAAAAAATTAATAAACTATTTTTTACAAGGACTGCTAATAATTGTTCCTACCGCTGTTACATTTTATGTAGTATACAAAGGTGTGGTTTGGCTTGATAATTTAATTCCATTTTCTATCCCTATAGAAATTCCGGGTTATGAAAAATTTGACTTACCCGGTATGGGAATTGTTGCTATCGTTATGCTGATTACATTAATGGGTTACTTCGCAACAGGATTTATTACTAAACCCTTGTTTGTGTATTTAGAACTGGCGCTTGAAAGAACACCTCTGCTCAAAATTATCTATACTGCCGTAAAAGATTTAGTAGATGCGTTTGTTGGTGAGAAAAAGCGATTCAACAATCCGGTGCTGGTAAAGCTTGATGAAGACAAAGAAGTATATCGTATTGGCTTTATTACATCAGATGATGTAAGCCATTTAGGTATGCCCGATACAAGTTTGGCAGTATATTTGCCCTTTTCTTATGCAATTAATGGTATTCTATACATCGTTCCCGCTTCAATGATTAGTCCTCTGGAGCATGGTGGGGCAGAAACCATGAAATACGTCATATCCGGAGGGGTAACAAAAATTTAAAATAGATGAAAACAAATCAATTAATTCTAATAGTTATAGCATTTCTGTTTAGTGCTAATTACGCTTTTGCGCAACAAATTATTGTAAAACCAACACAGTCTAATTTAGGCGGTGATTTAAACCATGCTTTTACCGTTTTTATTGATGAAGCCACAGAAAAACAGGTTTCTAAAAAATGGGGTTCATATACCAAGAAGCATAAATCAAAAAATGATTCAAAGGGAGAAAATATATTCTCTGATAACGCATACTTTTCATCTATAACTGATGATACATTGGATATATATGCAAAGGTTAGAAAAGAAGGAACGGGTTGTGAAATAACTGTGGCGTTTAATTTGTCCGGTACATATATAGGTTACGAAGCCTTACCTGACTTAAGTGATGATGCCTCTAGAGTTGTGTACACATTTGCATATGATCTTAGAAAAGAAATAGTAAAGGATCAAATTAAAGATGCTGAGAACGAAGGCAAGAAACGAGAAAAGGCCTATGATGTTTTGGTTAGAAAAAATTCTAATTTGAACAAAGAGATAAAAAAGTTTGAACAAAAAATAAAAGACAATGAAAAAGAATTGGTTGGTTTAGAAGAAGAAGTGCAAACCGCCAAAGAGTTACTGGAAAACCAGGAAGCTGTATTAGCAACCCTTAGTGGCTCGGTGGAAGAGAAGGAAGCCAGAGCAGAGTATAAGAAAAGGAAATCGACTCATTCAAGTACGGTTAAAAAAATAGAAAGAAAAAAATCTGAAAACGATAAATTAAGAAACAACATTAAGGATAACAGTAGAGACATTAAACAAAACGTTCAAGACCAAAAGAAGGCACAAAAGAAAATAAAGGAGCAAGAAAAAGTAATTAAAGAATTAGAAGCAAAAGAGAAGAGTATTAAGTAATTAATGAATTTCTTGCACTACA
>JABDLV010000188.1 GCA_013001815.1 Bacteroidia bacterium | reverse complement strand
GGTAGTTTATCTCCTATGCTAAACAGAGGAATAGGAATGGGCTATGTTCCAAAAGAATTGTCAAAAGAAGGCTCTACAATATACATTGATATTAGAGGGAAATTAATAGAAGCGGAAGTAATTAAATTTCCATTTGTAAAAACACAAACAGCTTAATGGATAGTAATTCTAAACCAACATTCGAAGTTTGTTTTTCTCCGGCATTATTAGGGAATTATGAATTGGAAGATAAGATTGTAGTTGTTATTGATGTTTTGAGAGCAACCACATCTATGTGCGTTGCATTTGAAAATGGTGCAAAGCTAATAGTACCCGTAGAGACAACGGATGAGAGCATGTCTTATAGAGAAAAAGGCTATTTAGTTGGCGCAGAAAGAAAAGGAGAAAAAGTAGAAGGATTTGATTTCGGTAATTCTCCATTTTCATTTATGAATGAAAAAATAAAGGGTGCTAAAATTGCTATTACAACTACTAATGGAACACGGGCAATTAGAGCTTCAATAAAAGCAGACAAACTGGTAGTAGGCTCATTTGCTAATCTTAAAACACTCACTGATTGGCTAAAAAAACAAAATCAAAATGTGTTGTGCGTTTGCTCCGGATGGAAAAACTCTTTTAATTTAGAAGACACATTGTTTGCTGGTGCACTAGCCTATCATTTACAAGAAGATTTTGGGTTGTCTTACCACAGAGATTCAGTTCTTGCAGCAAAACATTTATACCTTATATCAAGACAAGATTTAGTAGGGTTCCTGAAAAACTCTTCGCACTATCTCAGACTGCATAATTTACAAATTGACAAAGACATTGACTTTTGCCTAACTGCAAATCAAACAAATGTAATTCCCATCTTAAAAGATGGTGTACTCTACGAAATTTCAAAGCTTGAAAAAGCAAATGCATCATATTAAATCATCATTATTTAAAAAATTCTCCTTTTTGTTTGTTTGCATTTTAGCATTCAACCTTATTCATTCCATATTACTATTTGGCTGGGGATTTACTGCACATAAACACATCAATCATATGGCTGTGTTTACTTTGCCACCTGAAATGATTGGGTTTTATAAGCGTAACATTGATTTTATTACTGAACATGCCGTAGATCCGGATAAAAGAAGGTATGCTGTTGCACAGGAAGCTGCCAGACATTATATAGACATAGATCATTACGGAGAAAATCCATTTGACTCTGTACCTAAATATTGGAAAGATGCAGTAGAAAAGTATTCAGAAGATACATTGCAAGCGTATGGCATTGTTCCATGGCACATTGATGTAATGGTGAGAAGATTAAGTGAAGCAATGCGCAATAATGATTATTATAAAATTCTTCAAGTATCGGCAGACCTAGGTCACTACATTGGTGATGCGCATGTGCCATTGCACTGCACTAAAAACTACAACGGTCAATTAACTAACCAAAAGGGTATACACGGTTTCTGGGAAAGCAGGTTGCCGGAGCTGTTTATGAAGAATTATGATTTCTATACCGGCAGGGCTGTTTTTGTTGATGACCCACTGGAAGCAGCCTGGTCTTACTGCAAGGCCAGTTTCGCTGCGGTAGATTCTGTTTTACTCTTCGAAGCAAAATTAAACAGTGAATTTCCTTCTGACCAAAAGTTTTCATTTGAAGACAGAGGTGCGACAACGCGGCAAAATTATTCAGAAAAATATTCAGCTGAATATCACTTGCAATTAGATGGTATGGTTGAAAGACGAATGAGAAACTCAATTATTGCTGTTGGAAGTTTATGGTATACCGCTTGGGTAAATGCCGGTCAACCAAACCTTGAGCTGTTAAACAACAGAGAACTAACAAAAGAACTTCAAAAAAAATATGCAGAAGAAGATAAAATGTGGAAGAGCGGTAAACAAAAAAATATTGAATTTAAAGGACATACCGATTAGCTATTGATTGCTACTCGTACCATCATTCGTTTGATTCTCCTGTTTGTTTTGCTGTGCTTTAATCTTTTTATTTGACTTGAAAGCTTCAGAGAGTTTATTAAACTCTTTTCTATAAAACAATCCAATACCCTGTGTATAATCCGATTCAAAATTATCCAGCAAGGTGTTGTTGTTTGCTTTATTAAATGCTTTCACTCTAAATCTTCCTTCCTTACCTAAAAGCACTTCCAACTCAAAATCGCCTACTATATCATTCGTATTTTCTTGCCCGGTAACATCAAAATTTCCGTTAAGCAAGATTCTGTCGTTAATGAACCTTGTTCCAAAATAAATTTCCAATTCCTCTTCACTAATTGCATCTTTGGCCTGGTAATTAAATCCAATATCTAAATCGGGAGAAATTTTTGAAGCCCATGCACTTAATTGATTGGATGCAAACTCACTTAAATTTGCGCTAACAGCTGCACCACTACTTTCAGTAGCGGTATTTGCAAATTCATCCGGAGTGGCAAATCTGTTTAAAATAAGTAAGCTGAACGCTTGCTCATTTACTTCTTGCTCTGTATCTACGTACCTATACACTAAGCTTTCAATTCCAGGATCTATGTCAGGGAATTTTATCTCCATTTTTATTTCAGGATTCAAAAGTCTTTCAGTTATTAATAAGTGAAGGTTTACGGGTACTCTTTTAGTAGAGCTAACTGAACTTGTAGTGTCATCATCAGTCAAGGCATCAGGAATCAAATCCTTTATATTCGCTTTGGTTCTGTATATAGCTTCTAAATTAACAATGGCCTCATATGGGTCACCATTCCAACGAATGGTTCCACCTTGCACCATTCTAAACTTTTTATCAATGATGTTTTGTAGCGTAAAATCATATTTACCATCATGCACTTGATAATCCCCAAACATATTAAAATTTCCCACTCTATCAATTTCCATAATTAAGTTTCCATTACCAGTACCCCTTATTACGTCACCAATCTTTTCATCAAAAATTAATTGTATATCTGCATCTCTTGTAACTTCTAGCTCAAAATTCATTTCTAAACCGCTTAAGTCAATTGCCTTGTCCTTTATATTTTCTCTCATAGACCTGGTGTTTATGAAAGTGATAAAGTTGGTAGAAGATATTTCATCCGGATTTGATAAAGGTATATTGATTTGCGTGCCCCTTTCAGACTTCATGGCTATATCCATTTTCAATAAGTCCACGTCACCGGTAATATCTACGGTTCCACTGCCATAGGCTTTACCATAGTATAATTCGTTCTGCGAAAGTTTTGTATTCAAACACTTAACCTCATCAGCATTAATATTTACGTCAAATGATAATCCTCCCAAATTATTATGCAAAACCTTACCATTGACCATTGCCTGTCTCCCATCTTCATCATTTAACACCACATCTTTTAATTCTATATGGTCATCAATTAATGCTAAATCACTTGTAAAATTGTAACTGGTGTTTAAATAATCAACTAAAAAACTGGCTTTTTGTATGCGTGCAATACCATCAATACTTGGTGATAAAAGCTCTCCGGTTAATCTGGCCTTTCCACTTACCAATCCGGTAACATTAGAAGCAACAGCCTCAATATACTTTCCAAGTGTACTTAGGTGCACTCGTTTTGCTATAATCGTTGCATCCACCATGTCATGAGGTTTTTTAATAAAGTACTTTCCGTTTAAGGTTATATTTTTCTCTCCTCCTCTACTTATTGCTGCATCTACCTTAATGCTCTTTTCATTATTTATATAAAACGAATTTATTTCTGCATCTCCCAAGGTGTCATTGAATATACTTAAGTCTTTAATTGTTAAGTCTGTTGTTACAACCGGTTTTGAAGATAGAGCAGCCAAATGCACCATACCGTTTGCAACTCCTCCAGCCTGAATTCGATACATTTTAAGGGCATTATTTAATACTTGTAAATGAAAATCCTTCAATTTTACATCTAACACATCATCTGCACTTTCAGATAACACACCGTCTAATTGCAATGCATGCTTCTTGCTAAAGAATATTACATTTTCAAACCTTACTTTGTTATCTGCAAATAATATTTCGTTATTTCTATTTATGCTCCAGCGTTCATTAAACTTCATAATGTTTGAGGGCAACAAACTTACACTAGTACCACCATTTTTATTATACTTTACTACACTGTATAAATCTAAATAAGAATCTATCGGTTTACTTTCTCCTAGTTTTAAATTTATGGCTGCAGAATCTCGAGTAGTGCTTGCAAAAACTTTACCTGCAGTAAAAAGCAAACTATCCCTGCCATACAATCTGCCAATTTCTGAATATAGATCTAGTTTTCCTTGCTTAGTAGAACCTTGCACATCAATATTATCAAACTGAAATTTCTTATTAATGATTTTTTGAGAAACTAAATGAAAATTCAGATCATTTGTTTTAGTATTGAGCGACCCTTCTAATTGGGTGTCTTCACTAACGGAAATGCCGGGTAAAAAAACATTAAACAAGTCATCTGTCTTTTTTAGATCAAATTCAAAATCCATCGCTTGCAACGGTTGCTCTGTACTATCTTCTTCTAACAAAACAGGAAAATAACTTCCAACTAAACTTTTAACTGATTTTCCAATTGTATTTAATTCAAATGTGCCATCAACACTCGCATCCATTAAATCTGAATAAATGTTTATTGATTTCTTGTTGCTGTCATCAACTGCTACCAAGGTTACATATTCAATATTTATGGTGTCATTCTTTTCAATATACCTTACATCTTTTAGCTGAATGAGGCCTTGAATATTTTCTAAATTATCTCCGCTAAATTTTATATCGGCATTTGCTACCAAATTAGCGCTAGAATCTCTTTTGAAAACCTTCAACTGAGTAAGATTAGCCTTGTTAATTTTTGCCTCAAAATTATACACAGGTAAATCTCCGGTAAAGTCTATTGCACCATCAAAATCAATGCTCAAGTTTTTCTCATCAACTTTTAGTGCACCGTTAAATAATCCTTTGGCTAGATTACCATCTGCATACACGTTCTCATAGGTATAATTATTTAATTCCATAGACTGAATGATTCCATCAAACTTTGCGTCTAAGTCTTCTAATTCAATTCCCTTTCCCTCAATTTTAGATTCAAAACTTGACTTGCCCAGCTTATCACCTATTCCATAATATGTTCCAAAATCAAAATTATCTGCTATCAATTTTCCTGAATAACTAGGGATGTTATTATTGTCTAATTTTAAATTTAAATCAGATTCTAAATTTCCCAAGTCGGATTCTAAATTACCGTAGGCCACAAAATCTGAAGGGAATCCGGTAAATTTTCCAGCAAACCTAATATTACCCAGTGCAGCAACATTCTCAGGTATCTTTAAGTATTCATTTGTTGTGAATGGAGGCTTTGGAATGCTGACTAAGTCATTTCTTGTAGTTTGAAAATTCTTAACCACTAAATCAATAAACGTTTCTTCAAAATCCGGCAATCCATTCAAGCTAATGTTACCAGCAAAACGCGTACTTCTGCTATAACGAATATCCAAATCTCTTCCTTTAAGTGATGTAATCCTACCTCTTATTTTGCCGGACAATGAAATGTTTTTATTCAAGCCCTCCAGCCCGGGAATAAAGTATGCCAAATCAGAAGAAGCTATTTTACTATTCTCAAATTCTGAATTAATCCTAACGTTTTCTTCAAAATTCTTAAAATCAGGTAAGCTATCATAAGAAAGTTTGAGGTATCCGTTTAAGTTTGTTTCGTCAGTGACCAAGTTCAAATTACTAAACTCCATTTTTTCAGAAGAAAAAACGGTGTTTGCCGAAAGTCCATTCACTGAAAATCCTGAATGGTCATCAAAAGCTAAATTTGTAAGAGTAACAAATGTGGTGTCTTCTTCAATATGAAAATCTTTTATTTGTCCATTTATATTTTGAAGACTTAAATTTTTAAAATTCAGTTTTGATTTACTTCCTATAGTATCATTTTCATTTACTAATGAATAAGCACAATGGTGTAGTGATATATTTTCAATTTCAAAATCCCATGCTTCTTTTAAGGAATCAGGTTTGGTGCTTTTTAAATAATCTGTAATGAACTTTAAATTTGAATGTGTTTCTCCTTTACGCCTTTTCATTCTCAAATTGGCGTTGTATAAATCTATGCTTGAAGCATCAAAGTATTTATCACCAAAAGAAAACACATTAAAATCTGCAGTTAATTGCTGAATGGTAATCAAAGTATCTTCCTGTTCATCTTCTACATACAAATCATTTAGCACCAGTTTGGTAAAAAAATCGATATCTACAGAACCAACATTCACTTCTGCCCCAAGCTTATTAGACAAAACATTGGTTACTCTATTTACACACCAACTC
>JABDLV010000163.1 GCA_013001815.1 Bacteroidia bacterium | reverse complement strand
TATAATTTTGAAGAAGTTGTAGAGCGAAAGAATACATACAGCATTAAATACGATAATGTAGAAGAGATCTTTAAAGAGAAAGATCTCATTCCACTTTGGGTTGCTGATATGGACTTTAAAGTACCTGATGTAATTCAAAACGAATTACAAAATGTATTAGATCAAGGAATTTATGCTTACAGTTTAACCCCTGATTCTTATTACAACGCTTTTACCAATTGGTGTTCCAAGAGATATCAATGGAAAATTCAAAAATCTGATTTAGCAGATTTTCATGGATTAATTCCGGCATTAAACGTAATTATTAAGACACTTACAAGTAAAGGAGATTCAATAATCATTCAGCCTCCGGTGTATCGTCCCTTTACCAGTGCAATTGAGAACAATGGTAGAGTCGTAGTTGAGAACAGGTTAAAGTACAATCAGGGTAAATACACGATTGATTTTGATTTATTCGAAGAGCAAGCTAAAATGGCCAGCATGTTTATTCTTTGCAGTCCACACAACCCGGTTGGTCGCGTTTGGACGAAAGCGGAATTAGAGCAACTAGCATCTATCTGTTTAAAAAACAAAGTAATTATTGTTTCTGATGATATTCATTGCGACATAATCTTTAGTGGCAACAAGCATATTCCAATTGCATCATTAAGTGAAGATATATCTAATCAGTGCATTACATTAATGGCTCCGGGTAAAACATTTAATCTACAAGGATTGCAATCAGCATTTGCAATTACTACAAATACTGAATACTTAGATAAAATTATTGGAGAAAGAGAAGTTCAGGGCTTCATGCTTAACAATTTGTTTAGCATGGTATCATGCAAAGCTGCATATGGGAAGGGTGAAGATTGGCTTAATGCCTTGTTGCCTTACATAGAAGCCAACAGAAATTTTGTTATCGATTTTTTTAAATCAAATCTTCCTGTTATTAAGCCTGTCCATTCAGAAGGAACCTACATAATGTGGTTAGATTGCACAGCAACCGGAAAATCTCACGAAGAGTTAAAGGATATATTTTTACATAAAGCAAAAGTAGCTGTAGTTGACGGTAAATTTTTTGATAAGCAAGCAGATGGTTTTTGTAGATTGAATATTGGTACACCTAGAAGTATTTTGACCCAGGCTTTAGAAAGAATTCAAGCGGCATTTTCTTAAATAAATTTCCTCCAAGATGATTTATATCATTGCATAGAACTACCTCTTTTTTCATCTTTACATTTCAAGAACATGGGCAGGTGATTAGTTCTTATGTGATGAGGTATTGACTGTATAAAACAATAATTATAATTAAACCCATGAAATTATGGCGCATGCAAATTATTCAGCCAATAAAGAGAAATTAGTTAATCGTTTAACAAAAACACACCAAGATTCACAAGAGTGGCTCTCAGCTATTGAATTTTGGAAATTTGAATTGGTTTTTTTTCAAAAATTGATAGACAAGAATTTCTTGCGTGTTACTCTTGTTGACAAAATGAGAGCTTTGGAGGAGTATGAAAAACAAATAAATCACCTAATGACTCATGATTTGGCTCAGGTTGAAGCTGAAGTAAAAAAACATGAACATTATTTGAATAAAATTGAATCCGGTGATAGTGATGTTGATGATGTAACTTACAGAGCAGAACATCAGAATGAAGCAATGAAGATGAATAAAATCACACTCAAAATTCGCGATTTCAAGAAATCGCTTTTCAATAATATTGAGCATTTAAGTGATCATTCCTTAACATAAATCAGGTTTTTAAGCATTAAATGACTTAATTTTTTCTGAACTTTATCGTTCTATGATAAAGCAATATTATATATGAAATATATATCTTCACTCTTATTAATTTTGGGCTTGCTGTCGTGTAGTGAACCTAATGCGCAAGGCATACAGAAATCTGTTCAAACAAATAATAGTATGAATGAAAATTTGAAGATGGCTACTTTTGGTGCCGGATGTTTTTGGTGTGTTGAAGCAGTCTTTCAGGAGTTAAATGGAGTAGTAGATGTAGTTCCGGGATATGCCGGTGGGCATGTTAAGAATCCATCTTATAAAGAAGTTTGTAATGGGTCTACCGGTCATGCTGAAGTAGCTCAGATTAGGTATAATCCTGAGATTATAACATTTGATGAGTTGTTAGAAGTATTTTGGTCTGTGCATGATCCTACAACACTAAATAGACAAGGAAATGACGTGGGTACGCAGTATCGCTCTGTTGTGTTTTATCATGATGAGGAACAGAAAGCCATTAGTGAAAAATATAAAGCTGATCTAAACGAAAGTGGTGCATGGGATAATCCAATAGTAACAGAGATTAGCGAATTGTCTAATTATACCCAGGCAGAAGAATATCATAACAACTATTATACATTGAATAGCGAAGAGTCTTATTGCAGATATGTGATACAACCTAAATTGGATAAGTTTAGAAAAGTGTTTAAGGATAAATTACAAGCTACACCAAAACCAAATTAAGTTGCATTTTAAATTTATATTTGCACTTCTTTTTTCAGTTTCTGTATTCAGCAGTAATGCTCAATTAATTATTAATGAGTTTGAAACAACGGGTTTAGAAAGAATTGAACTCAAAAATATTTCTAACCTCACAGTTGATGTAAATAGTTTCATCCTTTGTTCTTATCCTGACTATAATTTAATTAGTGATATTTCTATTGTTAGTGGAAACAATATGATGAGTCCTGGAGATATAGTGGTTGTTAATGGCCATCCTTTGGGAGATACAGATGGGGAACTGGCCTTATATTTGAATTTTAATTTTACGGTTCCAAACGCTATTATTGATTACGTAGAGTGGGGAAGTTCATTCCATGTTCGTTCTACAATTGCTCAACAAGCTGGTATATGGACGCAGGGAGATTTTGTTCCTTCTCCACCTACAGGTGTATCATTAGAATTTGATGGATTAGGAAATAGCAGTGGCAACTGGCATGTGCAACAAACGCCAACATTTGGTTTGGAAAACGGAATTCTATCTATTGATGATGAACTTTTGGGTAAATCAGTAAAGGTTCACGTTTCATTAAATAACCAAGTGCAGATCTTCAGTGCTAACTCTGAATATCCAATTGGTCTGATTTATCTAATAAGTGCAGATGGCAGAATCGCTTTGTTGGAAGAAAGGGAAGAGGAGTACGAAATCTCAATAAGTGCCGGTCACTTGCAAGCCGGAATATACGTGATAAGATTGTATTCAGGTGATAGATTCACAACCAAAAAAATAATTATTTCTTAGGTTTCTTTCTGGGTTTTCTTGTGCTTTTTGTTTTCGATTTTGGTTCAGGTGTTACTTTCGATTTCTTCCTTGTTTTTGGTTTTGTTGTTTTCTTTCTTTCAGGTGGCTTACTATAAACAAAGCAGTCATCTTTTGTTATTTCATTATAATAGTCTGCTTCATCAATTAATATTTGTGCGGTGTTTGCATTCACACCGGCAATTTCAACTCGTACTCCTTCAGATTTTAAGTGCGTTACCAAATCAACATAATCAGAATCACCGGACATAATGATTATGGTATCTACTTTTTGAGCAATTTGAGTGGCTTTTATTGAAAGTGGAATATCAGCAGATTTATGACAAGGAACCACAGAGCCATGATAATTTTGATGCAATCTGTCAGCTAGTTTTGAAGATATATTCTTGCCTTCTCTAAAATAAATTAGTCTAGACAATCCTCTGTTTTGCAATAAGCGAGGTATCACTTTATCCATATCCAACATGGCATTGGTATCTTTAACTAAGCTGTGAAGGCTTTTTTCCATGTTGTTGCCATCAATTAAAATAGCCACTGATTGAAAAATATTTACTGATTCGTTCATTTTAATTCTTTAGATTCGAATTAAATGTTTTTATCTTAACTAACCTAAGTCATTCATTAATAATTATACACAAGCAATGTCAAGAAAAACAATAGTAGTAACCGGAGCAAATAAGGGCATAGGGATGGAAATTTGTAAGCAGCTGGCCAAATTGGATCATGATGTAGTGTTAACAGCAAGAAATCGGAATAAAGGTTTGCAGGCTGTTAATGAAATTGGTTCAAATGTATCATTCGTTGAATTGGATGTTTCTAATAAGGAAAGCATTGAAAAATTTGCAGATAGAATGAAAAAGAGAAGTGACAGTATAGATGTACTGATTAATAATGCAGGTATTGGAGTTGGGAAAGCAGGTCTTTCAGATGCAAATGTTTCAGAGATTAAAGAAATAATGGAGACTAATTTTTACGGACCTATGCAATTGAATGCATTGCTGCTCCCTTTACTATTAAAAAGTGCGGAGGGAAGAATAATAAATATGTCAAGTGGTATGGGTGCGTATGATGATTTAGAAGGTGGCTATGCAGGTTACCGTTTGTCAAAAGCTGGATTAAATGCACAGACCATTTTATTGGCAAACGAAATAAAAGGTACCGGAGTAAAAGTAAATGCCATGTGCCCCGGATGGGTGAGAACAGACATGGGTGGTGCAGAAGCAGACAGACCCGTTTCTAAAGGAGCTGAAACAGCCGTTTGGTTAGCAACGGTTAAAAAGATACCTAACGCCAAATTTTTGCGTGATAAAAAAGTTATACCTTGGTAATTCTAATTCATTTTTTTCTAAAAAATATGAAATTTAGTTGGGTTGCTATCATTGTTGCCATTGGCTTTATAGTGCGATTATTGTTTTTGTTTTTTGGAGCAGAAATCTATCATGGCAAACCAGATTTTTATATTAGTGGTGATACCCATTGGTGGGTAAGACACTTTACCAACCTGGTTGAATTCGGAATTTATTCAGGAAATCTAGAAAATGAGTTGGGGTATTTTGGAAGAACACCCGGTTACTCATTTTTTATTGGTTTTTTCTATCTCATAACCGGCAAAAATGTAGATCTGGCACTGCAACTAATTCCTTATGCTCAATTAATAACCGATACCATTTCTATTTGGTTTGTATATAAAATTACTGAGTACACCTTTAAGGATAAACTAACTTCAATTGTTGCAAGTACGCTTTATGCTTTTTATCCTTTCATTATAGTTTGGAATGTAGTTGCACATGCAGAATCGTTCAGTGTTTTTCTTTTGTTTTTTGCGATTTACTTATTTGTAAAAGCCAAAACCAATTGGAATTTCTTTTTTGTTGGCGTAATGTTAAGTTTAGCGGTATTGACAAGAATTCAGTTAATACTGGCCATTCCGGTTTTTGGTCTTGTTATATTATGCCAAACATACAACACAACTAAAAAATTGTTTAATCCTAAAGTATTACTATTTGTGTTGGCTGTTGTTATAGTATATGGTTCCTGGCCAATTCGAAATTATGTAAACCATGATCGCGTATTATTCTCGCAACACTTAGGTGATGAGGGGCCTTGGGCTCCTGATTACATGAAGTATATGGAATACATTTGGTCTGTTAAAGTGGATCATAATCCACAGATGACACAAATCATTTCTAATGCTGATGTTGTTGAGTTTCCAAACGCTTCTTATGTTCATGCACCCGATTCAGTGCTTTTGAATAGAGTGGTTTCTATGGCAAGAACATGTGGTGTTGGTTTTAGTTATTTTGCCCGTTCATCTCATTACAGAAAAGATGTAGTGCAAATGGGTGAAGACTGCAATGATGAAATGGTAGAGATTTTTGATGAACTAATCATGCATCAAAAAATGTATAACCCATTAAACTATTATCTCTGGGTTCCTTTTGGTAATCTAAAAAAGGCAATATTCAAGTCAAAGCTATACAGTCCTTCTAGTAAAATGGTCGACATATTAAGTAGGTTGTTGTTTACTTACAGAACTGCATTAATTCTATTAGGCATTTTTGGACTGTTGTTTTTGTTCATGAAGCATAGGGAATTGTTCTATTCCAGAGCAATATTAATTGGGATTTTGTATGTAGTTACCTGGTATTTATTCAATGCTTTTGTTTATAGAAATATGGAGATACGGTTTTTGCTGCATGCAGACATTCTTCTGTTATTACCGGGTTCATTTTTGTTAGCAAAACTAATATCACGTACGGGTCTGGTTAAATTGAAGGAATGATTTTTAACTATGAAAAATGTATACCTTGTTTATAGAAAAATAGATTAACATGAGAACACTAAAATTAATTACCTGTTTATTAATAATAAGTATGAGCGCATTTGCACAAATTCCAGAGAAACCAATGATAACTACCACCGGCAAAGCCATTGTTTATGCCGAACCTGATGAAGTAATTATAAATATTAGAATTTATAACGAAGCAAAAAGTTTAGAAGAAGCAAAGCAAGCAAGCGATAAAGTGGCAAAGGCTATTATTGGTTACTGCAGACAAATGAAAATTGAGGATAAACACGTGCAAACGGATTATCTGAGTATTACCACTAACTACAGAAGACACAACCAATCCAATCAGCAAATAATTTTTACTGCATCACAAAATATTTCAGTGTGCTTAAAAGATCTAAGCCTGTATGAAGATGTAATGGAAGGATTTATTGCAAGGGGAGTGTATGGGGTTAGCAGTTCTCAGTTTAGAACTACAGAAATGCGAAAATACAAAGATATGGCCAGGGTAAAAGCTATAAAAGCTGCTAAGGAGAAGGCTGTGCTACTTGCAACCGAATTACAAAGAAAAGTAGGGGCAGCTCACTATATTTCAGAAGTAACACCACATAGAAATCAGCCAATGACCAGAATGGCTTATGCAAATACGATGGGAGAAATGGCCGGTGATGGTGGCGGTGATGACACCATAGCACCGGGTCAATTAGTTATTTCTACTGAAGTGGAAGTTACGTTTATGCTGGAGTAGCATCTTCTTCAGCCGGAGCTACTTCTTCTATTTCAGGTTCTGGTGATGCAGAAGATTCCATTACGTTTTTTAAGTCGTTAAGACCACTTTCAAAATCTGCTCCTACTGTTTCTTCTAAGTCAAAAAATAGCATCATAATATTCCATGGAAAATCATATTTGCTTTCTATTCCCCAAGTTACTTTTGTGCCGTTAGAAATTTCATCTGTGTTGAAGTAGCCTTTTGAAACTGCAGTAAAAGGGTCCATCCCGGGAAACTCCATTAAAAACCTCAATTCAGATTCAATTCGCTTATTAGGTTCCAGTTTTGTGATTTCTTGTTCACCTGTGCCAACATTAACACTGTCACTTTTCCAAGCTGAAACACAACCAACCGTTCCGTCTGTACCTGTAAGTACTTTCTTCATGTGTGGGTCCTTCTTATCCCAAGGTGACCAATTTGCCTGATTCTCAAATGAAGTTAGATAAGGATATACCTCCTCAACTGGTTTGTTAATTTCAATGCTTCGACTTATGTCGTAATCCTTTGGTGCCATAAATCCAAGAATTGCAAATATGACTACAATGGCTACTACTATCCATAGTAAAATTTTCATAGTTTTTTATTTTAAGATTAATTCTAAGTTAAATTAAATTGAAATCACATTAATATCCAAGCAAAACAATTGTTATTTTTCTTTTATCTGTTTAATTTCAACTTTGATTAGAAATTATTTAAACCTTTTAAAACAAATAGTTATGAGTTACAAACAGAAAGCACAAGAAATGTATGCCATGATTGGCCAGGGAAAAGGCATGGAAGCATTTGAGCATTATTATGATGATAACGTAGAAATGATTGAAGCAACAGGGCAACACAGAAAAGGGAAAGACGAAAACAGAAAGTTTGAGCAAGAGTGGTTTGCCAGTGTGCAAGAAGTTCACGCTGGAGGAACAAATGCAATTACATCTGATGAAGAATCTGGTGTTACCATGGTTGAGTCTTGGATGGACGTTACATTTAAGGATGGAAACAGAATAAAAATGGAAGAGATTGCCAGACAAAAATGGCAAGGAGACAAAATTATTGAGGAGCGTTTTTATTATAACGCAGCGCCTCCATCAGATAACTAAAATAAAAAAGCCTTGTAATAACTACAGGGCTTTTCTTTTGCTAATTACTGTTTAATTAATCTTACTGTTTTGTTAAGCCTGTTTCCTGTAAGTTTTAAAAAGTAAATGCCATTTTCTAGTTCACTCAAATCTACTTTATTTACAATAGATGAAGTAGACATTCCATAAATTGAGTACACTTCTTTTCCAAGTATATTTATAATTTGAATATCTATTTTTTGCAAGTTGTCTGAATTTATTTCCAACTGAATAATATCATTAAACGGATTTGGATATGCATTGACTAATTGGTTGTTACTTAAATCTGAAATACCGGTACTCTGAATACTGTCAACATCTAATCTGTACATTCTATTTTCTACACAATTGTTTGCATCGGTTATGGTAACCACATAGCTACCCGCACCAAGTTTGGCAATGTCTTGTGTTGTTGCACCATTAGACCATAAGAACTGATATGGAGGAGTGGCTCCACTAATGTTTAACTGAATCTGACCAACCCAAGGACCCGGAATTAAGTTATTAATAAAGGTTGGTTGCACATAAAGTGCACTGGGTTCACCTATTGTAATTACTTCATTTAATTTGCATTTGTTTGCATCTACAACAGTCACTGAGTAAGACCCGGCCATTAAGTTGTTTAATGATGAAGTGGTATTACCGTTACTCCAGTTAAAAGAAATTGGACCGGCTAAGGTAGATTGAATATTAATGTTTCCGGTAGAGTCACCATTACAAAGCAAGTTGTTTGTATATGTTGTAACTGAACCATTGTTCACTGCTCTAATCTGTATTGTAATCGTATCAGAAACAATTGTATTTGAGCTATCCGGATTATCCAGATCTTTTGCGGCTATTACATATTCTCCCGGACTAACATTATGCATGTGAAATGTGCAATCTCCATCAATGCAATTGTGGCTATCAATAAAGTATGGGGTACCGCAGTTATAGTAAGTGCCCGGTGCAGATATTAACGTCCACGCAATGTTTTTGTCGAAATAATTAGCCGCAATTACATGAAATCTTCCATCACACGAGCCACAATCAGAATAAGCTTGGTTTGTGTTTCCTCTCACATTTGTTGTATCAGCAATTAAATGAAAACTACTACGATTTGATGAGTTAGTTATTTGGGCAATTTCTAATTTCTGAGTATTGAAGCTTTTAGATTGGCTATTTCCAAATTTTGGATTTAGCACAAATGCTAATACAGTAATAATGAGTGCAAGTCTGTTCATGGAATTGGAATAATGCTTTAAATACTTGAGCATTGGGGTACTAAGTATTCATATGATTCACATACTAAACTATAGTCAAACGACTTTTGAATATTGCAATTACAGACAGCTTCTTACTTTGTAATTATTCTTAGAAAATGACATACCCATTAATGGGTATTTTTAGCTTATAGTTGATAAAATTCAGTGTTTACAGTGTTTTTGAGCTATATAATCGGTACTTTAATAATGTAATTTTTATTCAACTTTTAAATATTTTTCTATCATGAAACAAATAACACTATTAGTATGCCTGGCATTTTTGCTAAGCATTAGCATTTCTTCTGTGTCTAATGCGCAGAGTGAAAAAGAAAAAAAAGCACCTTCATCACAATTAATGGTTGTACATATTGATGAAGTTCTTCCGGCAAAGAATGCTGAGTATGAAAAATTATCAAAGCAGTTTGTTAGTGAAATGACAAAGCATGGAATAAAGGATGTAACGTTTCACACCTCAAGATCTGATGAGAATGAATACATGTGGGCTTCTCCCATCAAGAACATGGCTGAACTAGATAAAAAATGGTACGCTGAGTTAATGGATAAAATGGGAAAAGAGGCCTTTGCAAAAATGTTTGATGATATGGATCACTGCTATAACAAACACTATTCTGTTATAGTAGAAGCCAATTACGACCTTTCAATGTTGCCGCAAAATCCTGCAACAATCAATGAAAATACCTACCGCAAGTTTACTTGGTATTATTTTGAACCACTAGATATGGACAAAGCATATGCAGTGGCTAAAGACTTTAAGGAATTATATACTTCAAATGGAATTACAGATTATAATTACATTTTACACGAACCTCTTTTTTCAAATGACGGCAATAGCTTTGTGGTAATGGGATGGGCTAAGAGTAAAGAAGAATATGATGCCATGCAAGAAAAATTAGACGCGAAATTAGGTGAAAAAAGACAAGCGCTTTTCGATAAAGTAAACGCTATAACTGTTAAAAAAGTAGTTAAAGAGGCAGAGTACTTGCCAGGCTTAAGTTATGAGCCAAGACAGCTTGTAAAAGCTAAGTAGAATTAATAGTGTACCTTTAGTAAAGGCTCCTTGCATTTGCAAGGGGCCTTTATTTTGCCAAATATGTTGATTATTAGTTGCAAATGCTGTTGTGATGTGCTTTCGTATCGTATCTTTGCACCCTTAAATAAAGCACATAAATGCAATCTATAAGAAATATAGCCATTATTGCCCACGTAGACCACGGTAAAACTACGTTGGTAGATAAGATCATTCAAGCCAGCGAATTGTTAGACGAGCGTAAAGAAACACCTGATTTACTATTGGACAATAATGATTTGGAGCGAGAAAGAGGGATTACCATTCTATCCAAGAATGTATCGGTGCGCTATAAAGGCGTAAAGATTAACATTATTGATACACCTGGTCACGCAGACTTTGGAGGTGAAGTAGAACGTGTGTTAAAAATGGCCGATGGTGTTATTCTATTGGTTGATGCCTTTGAAGGTGCCATGCCGCAAACCCGTTTTGTGCTTAGCAAGGCAATTGGTCTTGGCTTAACACCAATTGTTGTGGTAAACAAAGTTGATAAGGAAAATTGCAGACCGGATGAAGTGCATGAACAAGTGTTTGATCTAATGTTTAACCTGGATGCAACGGAAGAACAATTAGAGTTTAAAACTATGTATGGTTCATCTAAACATGGATGGATGTCTGATGATTGGAAAAATCAAACAGATAGCATATTCCCACTATTAGATACCATAGTAGAAACCATACCTGAAGCACCTTACAATGAAGGTACACCACAAATGCAAATTACATCCTTAGACTATAGCAGCTTTACGGGTCGTATTGCAATTGGAAGAGTATTTAGAGGAGACTTGTATGTAAACAAGGACTACATTCTGTGTAAAAAAGATGGCGTTAACAAAAAAGTTAGAATTAAAGAACTGCATACATTTGAAGGATTAGGTAAGGACAATGTAGACACAGTTCGCAGTGGAGATATTTGTGCGATTGTGGGTATAGACGATTTTGATATTGGTGACACCATAGCGGATCTAGAAAACCCTGAACCTTTACCAAGAATTAAAATTGATGAACCTACCATGAGCATGTTGTTTACTATAAACAACTCACCGTTTTTTGGCAAAGAAGGTAAGTTCGTTACTTCACGCCATTTAAGAGATAGGTTGTTTAAAGAAACAGAAAAGAACCTTGCACTTAAAGTAGAAGAAACGGATTCTGAAAGTAAATTTAATGTATACGGACGTGGCATACTTCATTTAAGTGTACTCATAGAAACCATGCGTAGAGAAGGGTATGAGCTGCAAGTTGGCAAGCCACAAGTTATTATTAAAGAAATAGATGGTGTAAAAAGTGAGCCAATAGAACACTTAGTAGTGGACGTGCCTGAACAGTATTCAGGTAAAGTTATTGAATTGGTTACGCAGCGTAAGGGTGAAATGCAAGTAATGGAACCAAAAGGAGATTTACAACATTTAGAGTTTGATATACCATCTAGAGGGTTAATTGGACTTAGAAATTTTGTTTTGAACTCTACTGCAGGTGAGGCTGTAATGACTCATCGCTTTGTAGAATACCAACCGTTTAAAGGAGATATTCCGGGTAGAATGAAAGGATCCTTAATATCAATGGAACAAGGTGCTGCAACCCCATTTGCTTTAAATCGATTACAAGATAGAGGTAGGTTTTTTGTTGACCCGGGACAAGAAATATACAAAGGCCAGGTAATTGGTGAAAACTCCAGGGATAATGATTTAGAAATCAATCTTATCAAAGGAAAGCAATTAACCAATATGCGAAAATCAGGCTCAGATGAAGCAATGAAAATTGCTCCAAAAATTGACTTTTCTTTAGAAGAAACAATGGAGTATATAAAGGCGGATGAGTATTTAGAAGTTACTCCCTTAAGCATTCGAATGCGGAAGATATCTTAAAATAAATTCTTATTTTTCAGACTAAATCTTTCTATGGATAGAATATTAATTTTCTGTTTAATATTTCTTTTTTCGAATATTACGTTTGGTCAAGCCCCGGATTTCAATGTTGAGTTTTCAAATTCTTTTGGGGGTTCTGCTGAAGAGGACTTTTTTAGTGGATTCGCTACAAAAGATGGTGGCTACTTACTCACTGGTTTAACATTTTCAACAGATGGTGATATAGATTCCGCAAGTGTGTATGATGATGCAGACATTTTTGTGGTTAAATGCAATTCATTAGGGGTTAAAGAATGGGCTAAAACTTTTGGGGGTAATAGATATGATAAAGCCAGATATGTCATTGAAGATAAAGACTTAAATATAGTTGTAGTAGGTGGAACTCATTCTTATGATGGTGATATTGATTCAACTCACGGTAATTCAGAAGTATTTGTCTTAAAGTTGGACCCTTTTGGAAATAAAATTTGGATGAAACAATATGGAGGAACGGGTTATGAAAGTGGAAGGTACATTTCTCAATTGTCATCGGGCAACTTTTTAGTAGGTGGATATAGCACTTCACATAATTTTGATGTTCCGAGCAATGTAAGTCAACATGATGGTTGGTTGTTTATGATTGATGTTGATGGAAACTTAATTTGGTCACAAACAATTGGTGGTTCGGGAACTGAACGATTGCGTGGATTTGTAGAATTGTCTGATGGGGGTTATATGACTTATGGAAGCAGTACGTCAAATGATTTTCAAATTACTGGAAACAATGGTGGACATGATTTCTGGGCAACAAGAACGGATTCTGTTGGAAATTTATTATGGTCAAAACTATATGGCGGCTCGGGAAATGAGTTATGTTACCATATGATTGAAACTAGTGATGGTAACTTTTTAATGGCTGGCTTTACTACTTCAAATGATGGTGATGTTTTAGGAAATAATGGGGGTGAAGATGGATGGCTTATAAAAATTGATGCGTCAGGTAATTTGTTATCACAAACCTGCTTAGGAGGTAAAGAAAAAGATAAGTTGTCACGTGTAGAAGAAGATGCAAACGGAAATTATTTAACTTTTGGATTAGCCAGATCAAGAGATGCAGATTTGTTTGGGGCAAATAATACATATTCTCAAGAGTTTTGGTTGGCACAAGTTGATTCAAGTCTTAATTTTAACTGGAGTTACTGCATAGGTGGAAAGAAATCTGAATTTGGAAAAGAGTTGTTAATAAATCCAATTGATCGTTCAATTGTGTTAATGGGTGAATCAAGGTCAGTTGATGGACCAGTATTATATAATCATGGTGGATTAGATTTTTGGATTGTAAAATTAATTGAATGTGCTTCCTTTCCGTCAGAACAGTTAGATGTGCAATTTTGGATTAATTCAATGGAAGGTAATATGATAATTGATTCACCAAGGGCTCAAATTGTTAATGTATATCTATATAATTTACTAGGCTCAGAAGTATTTAAAAAACTAAATGTGCAGTTAAATGTTGGATTAAATACAATACCAATTGAATTAAATTCATCGGCATTTATAGCTCATGTATTTTGCAGAAACCAATTCATGTCAAAAAAGTGTATAGTGGTAAAATAAGTATCTTAAAGCATAAAATTGAGATAATTGTTAGGCCGAAATGCTTGCTGTGAAATCATATTAAACAAGTGAATTAATAGATTAATCTTGAATAACATTAATGAGAAAATAATTCCACAATAATGCGTACAATTACTACAATTGTTTTGATATTGTTTGTATCTCTAAGTGTTTGCGGTCAAGTTGGTCAAAGACCTGGCGGTGGCAAGTTTAAGATGGATACTACTAAGTACAGTGTTACCGGTATGGTAACGAATCCAGCCGGTGCACCCATTCCTTATGCAACTGTTGCTTTGTACAAAGTAAGAGATTCCAGTTTAGTTAACGGGGGAGTAACTGGTGATGATGGCAAGTTCATTATAAAAAATAGAATGGGTCGGTATTATGTGCGCGTGTCATTTATGTCTTATGCTCCACAAATTGAAGATGCATTTATAATAAAAGGTGCAGATGTTAACTTGGGTACTATTGTGTTAAAGCCGTCTAGCCATGCATTGGATGAGGTTTCTATAGAAGCAGAAAGAATGCAAATGGAACTGAAGTTAGACAAGCGAGTATTTAATGTGAGTACCGATGTAAATAACAAAGGCGCAAATGCCGCTGAAATATTAGATAATATACCTTCTGTGTCTGTGGATGTAGATGGTAATGTGGCGCTGAGAGGAAGTGAAAACGTAAATATCTTAATTGATGGAAAACCTTCGGGACTAGTTGGTATTAGCAGCTCAGATGCATTAAGACAATTGCAGGGAGATATGATAGAAAAGGTTGAGGTGGTGACAAATCCTAGTGCCCGGTATGATGCAGAAGGAGAAGTTGGCATTATCAATATCGTTTTAAAGAAAAATAAAAAGTCTGGATTAAATGGTTCAGTTGATTTGAATGTAGGACATCCATTAAAATATGGAGTTGGTATTAACATGAATTATAGAGTAAAAAAGTTTAATCATTTTGCCAGCTATAGTTTAGGTTATAGAGAATCTCCGGGAAGTGGTTCTTCATCTGATATTTTCATGTTGGCAGATACTTCTTATAGCACAGAAAGAGAAAGAGAACATACAAGAGGTGGTCTTTCTAATGGATTTCGATTAGGTACAGAGTATTTTGTCAATAAGAAAAACTCAATAACCATAAGTGGTTTAGCTCGCTTATCTGATGGTGAAAATGATGCGGAAATTACATATGTCGATTACGGTCCGAATAGTGAATTTATTCAGCAAGTAGATAGAAACGAAGATGAGGATGAGGAGCGAACTGTTTATGAAGGTAATTTTAATTATACTTCAACATTTAGAATTAAAGAGCAAAGATGGTCTACTGATTTTAAGTATACTTCTACCGAGGATTTAGAAAATTCAATAATTTTAGAAACAAGCACCAATGCTGCAGATTTAAACAATAGAATTTCTAATAGAGAAAACGAAACTGCATTCTTAGTGCAAAGTGATTATGAGCATCCGTTTAGAGAAGATGGATTATTTGAGATTGGGGTAAAAGGAACCTATAAAGAAATTGACAATAAGTATTTGGTTGAAGAATCTGCGGATGGAATATTATGGAGCACATTAGCCGGATATAATAACAGATTATTATATGACGAAGGAATTTATGCCGGTTATGTAATGCTCGGAAACAAGGTAAATAAGTTCTCCTATCAATTAGGCGTTAGGGCAGAGTATTCTGATGTAACTACTGAGCTGATTGAAACAGCAGAACTGAACCAAAGAGATTATTTTGATTTATTTCCAAGTACGCATTTCTCTTATGAACTTTCTAAAACGAATTCTGTTCAACTGAGTTATAGCAGAAGAATTACCAGACCAAGATTTTGGTATTTATTACCATTCTTTGGCTTTACAGATTCTAGAAACAACTACTCAGGTAATCCTAATTTAGATCCTGAATACACACACTCAACAGAGTTGGGTTATTTAATGACGGGTAAAAAAGGTTCGTTACTTAGCAGCGTGTATTATCGATATGCTGATGGCAACATCACTAGAATTCGATTAACGGACAGTGTGGGTGTTTCTTCCATGTTTCCAATTAATCTAGGAATTGAAGAATCTTACGGTTTTGAGTTTGCAGCCAATTATCAACCAAAAAAAGAATGGAATTTTAGCGGAAACTTTAATTTTTATAGAGCTATAGCAGATGGAAATTACGAAGGCGTTCAATACGACAGTGATACGTATTCATGGACAACCCGATCCAGTGTTCGCTATATGTACAAAAGAAAGCTGTCCATACAAACTTCGTTGAGATATCGTTCTCCAACTGAAGGTGTGCAAGGGGAAAGAAAAGCTTCCTATTCATGGGATGCCGGTGCTTCAATGGATATATTAAAGGGAAAAGGAACGGTATCGCTAAATGCTAGAGATTTACTTAATTCTAGAAAAAGGCGTTCGGAAACGGTTGGAGAAAACTTTATATCTACCAGCGAGTTTCAATGGCGGTCACGCACTGTAACGCTTGGTTTTAATTACAGAATAAATCAGAAAAAACAACGAACAAGAGGTGGGGGCGGATTTGATGGTGGAGATGGAGATGTTGGAATGTAAAGACAAAAAAAATGACCTAATAAATTAGGTCATTTTTTATTTTAGGTTAGTATAAAATGATTTATGCAGCTTTCTTTACATTTACCGCGTTAAGTCCTTTTTTACCTTGTTGTACTTCGAAGTTCACTTCATCACCTTCGTTCACTTGATCAATCAATCCTGAGTGGTGTACAAAGAAGTCTTCTCCTGATTCGCTGTCTGTAATAAAGCCGTAGCCTTTGTCAACGTTAAAAAATTTTACTGTTCCTTTTTTCATAATAAATAATAATAATAAATAAATAAATAATTGGCCCAAAGGTAATTCAATTTTCTTTGCTTTACTAATTCGTAAAATTTTGCTTTATTGACTTATACGCCATTTATACACAATGAACTTATTATCGGTAGATAGACTTACAAAAAGCTTTGGAGACAAGATTTTATTCGAAAATCTAAGTTTTGGGCTGAATAAAGGCGATAAAACGGCAATAATAGCCGGAAATGGCAGCGGAAAAACAACGCTTTTAAATATCATTTCATCCAAAGACAGTTCAGATTCCGGTAATGTTACGATTAGGCAAGGCATTAAAATTGGGTTTTTAGAGCAGAATCCTATACTGGCTACCGAACTAAGTGTAGCTGAAATGATAAAGCAATCGGGGTTAGAAGTTCATAAAATCATAAATGAGTATGAAAAACTATTAGAGGCTCCTGAAAGTGAGAACAAGCAAAAAGCATTAAGTGATGCAACAGCTAAAATGGATCATTACGATGCATGGAATTTTGAAACAAGGATAAATCAAATACTAAGCAGGTTTGAAATTACGGATACAAGCCAAAAGATTTCTTTGTTGTCTGGTGGCCAGGTAAAACGTGTTGCCATGGCACTGGTTTTAATAAATGCACCGGATGTTTTAATTTTAGATGAACCTACCAACCATTTAGATATTGAAATGATTGAATGGTTAGAGCGCTTTTTAGTTCAATCAAACACCACGCTTTTAATGGTAACGCATGATCGGTATTTCTTGGACCGAGTGTGCAATCACATCATAGAGTTGAATGATGGTAAGTTGTATCATCACAAAGGCAATTACTCTTATTTTTTAGAGAAGAGAATGGAACGAGAAGAAGTGTTTCAAAAGGACATTTCAAAAGCCGGTAAGCTGATGAAAAAGGAGCTGGAATGGATGAGAAGAAGCCCTAAAGCGAGAACTACCAAGTCTAAAAGCAGGATATCGTCTTTTTATGAAACAGAAGCCAAAGCAAAAAGCGGAAAAGTCAGAGATGAGCTGGAACTGAATGTAAAAATGACGCGCATTGGTGGCAAAATTTTAGAAATGAAAAAGGTTAGAATGAAGTATGATGACCTTACCATTTTAGATGGATTTGATTACACGTTTAAGAAAAAAGAAAGAGTTGGTATTGTTGGAAAAAACGGAACAGGTAAGTCTACATTTTTAAAACTGGTTACCAATGAAATTGAACCTGATTCGGGTAAAATAAATATTGGAGATACCATTGTATATGGATACTATACACAAAGTGGAATAAAGCTAAAAGACAACCAAAGGGTAATTGATGTATTAAGGGAAATTGCAGATGTAATTATTCTGAATGATAAAACGAAATTGAGCGCAAGTCAGTTATTGCAGCAATTTATGTTTCCGGTGAGCATGCACCGTAATATGGTTTCAAAATTAAGTGGTGGTGAAAAACGCAGATTGTATTTGTTAACCATTTTGATGAAAAATCCTAATTTCTTAATCTTAGATGAACCCACCAATGATTTAGATTTGCTCACATTAAATAAATTAGAAGATTTCTTATTGAGCTTCGCAGGTTGCTTAATTGTTGTGTCGCACGATAGGTACTTCTTAGACAAGTTATGCGATCACTTATTTATTTTTGAAGGGAATGGCAAAATTAAAGATTACAATGGTTCTTATTCTGAATTTAGGTACCATCAAAAGTTAGAAGAAAAGAAAGCGAAAGAAAAAGAAGCGGCATTAAAAAGCGCAGACAATAAAAAGCAAAAAGAAAGTAAAGAGAAAACAAAACTTTCATTCAATGAGAAAAGAGAGTACGAGCAGATTGAAAAAGACATTGAATTATTAGAAAAAGAAAAAGAAGAATTAGAATTAGTTTTGAATAACCCGGATGCAGAATTTGAAAAAATTCAAACAGCTTCTACCAGATTGGGAGAAGTAATGGAATTAATTGATACAAAGAGTAACCGTTGGTTAGAATTATCGCAGTTTATATAATATGATTTCCTTAAACAAAGTAGGAGTGTATTTTGGTGGTCAAACCTTGTTTGATGATGTTTCATTTATGATTAACCAGGGAGACCGTATTGGTTTGGTTGGTAAAAATGGAGCAGGTAAATCAACATTACTTCGCTTAATTGCAGAAGAAGATAAACCAAACTCCGGTAAAATTGATAAAGCAAAAGAAGTAACTATAGGCTATTTAACACAGGATTTAGATTTTGAAGATACCGGAACCGTGTTGGAAGAAGCAGAGTCTGTTTTTAAAGAAATAAAATCTATTGAACATGAATTAGAGGAGATAAAATCTACATTAGAAACTACAGATGACCATGAGTCTGATGCCTACATGGAAAAATTGAATCGCTTGCATGATTTAGAAAACAGATTTGTGCATTTAGACGGATACAATTACAAGCAGGAAATTGGAAAGGTGTTGGTTGGATTAGGCTTCGATAAAAATGAATTCGGTAACCATACTAGTACTTTTAGTGGTGGCTGGAGAATGCGAATTGAACTGGCAAAAATTCTTTTACAAAAACCGGATGTGTTATTGCTGGATGAGCCTACTAATCACCTGGATATTGAATCCATTATGTGGCTGGAAAAATGGCTCAAAAACTACACTGGTGCAGTTGTTTTGGTATCACACGATAGAACGTTTTTGGATATCGTTTGTAATCGGACCATTGAAATAATGGGTGGAAGAATAAACGACTATAAAGCTTCTTACACAAAATTTATGGTGTTAAGAGAAGAACGTA
>JABDLV010000127.1 GCA_013001815.1 Bacteroidia bacterium | reverse complement strand
TTGCGGAGTACTGGATGACTCGAAAGCATTTTTACAATACTTAGAAAAAGTAAAACTAAAACTTGGCAACAAAGTAAAACTAATAGAAAAACATGCTTTTGATAATTCTATTGATGTAAAGATTAATAGTAAAACGAACATACATATAAGTAATAAAATTGCCAGAAACATTCTGGTTAGTAGTAAATAGTTGTGGCAGAACAAAAAGAAATAACCATATCCAATAACAAAAAGGCAAACTATGCTTTTCAATTAGAAGAGACGTATACAGCCGGTATGTTATTAAAGGGTTCTGAAATAAAATCCATTCGCAACTCTCAGGTAACCATGAGTGATGCGTATTGCGTTTTTATAAAGGGAGAGCTATGGGTAAAAGGATTGCACATTGCTGAGTACAAACAGGCCAGCCACAATAACCATGAAGCGAAACGTGATCGAAAACTTTTACTCAACAAAAGAGAGCTTAAAAAGCTACTTACAAAGGTGAAAGAGAAAGGTTACTCCATTGTACCAACTCGCCTATTTATTAGCGAAAGAGGTATTGCAAAACTAGAAATTGCTTTAGCAAAAGGTAAAAAACTATTTGATAAAAGGCATGACCTTAAACGTAAAGATATGGAGCGAGAAATTCAGCGTAGAATTAAATAGTCTAAAAATAAAACAACAGTCTAAACCTTGTTGTAATATCATCACTACCAAAATTTACTGAAGTTAATTTACCGGTATTAGTAGTTAAACTTACTTTCTGACTATTTACATCATCCCACTCTTCTGTGCTTATTTTACCTTCACCTCGTGTAAGTAATTCCACTCCCCAGGCCCATTCTAATCCAACAGAAAGCTTGTCTAAAAAGAAGTACTCTGCCCCCACTATTCCTTTTAATTCAAAGTTTAAACCTGTTCCTAAATTTGCTTCAGTGGTACGTGGAAATATGCCATCCTGGCCGGGTATAGCGGTACTTGGTGCAAAAACATTTTCAGAAACAAATTCATTTGCAAAGTCATGTTTCACCGTTGTATTGGTAATTCCAAAACCACCTTCTCCACCATAAAAACCTTGCAGTCTACCTTTTCCTTTACGTTTTTCAATACCATACAAAAACATAATATCTGTATTGCTAGTAGTCACTTTATCATCGACCAATACACTTGCATTTGGGTTGCTTGCAGTCTGAATATCATCTTGTACTTTAAATACTTCTGAAGTAGAGTTATAACCCAATCGTAATCGATAGCGTTTGTGTTTGTTTGCCTCTACCACCTTTTTCATTGTTATAGTAAAGTCGTTATCTGTATACACACCCACAGCCCATTCTCCTTTTTGAGGTAGTATTTCTAATCCTTTATCTGTTTTAAGTTGAGCAATTGCACTAGAACTAATGAATAGAACAGCAATGAAAAGGCAAGTTATTTTATGCATAATTTTGGGTTAGTTTAGGTATTTGGGCTACAAAATATGGTTTAAAACGATGGATATGAAAGATTATTTTACCCTGAATCAAAAACTGATCTACCACTTTTTGGCTTCTAATAAGGGAACAAATTGAAAGGAACCCGCTTTTTTCTCTTTGTATTCTGATTCACTTATCCTCACAATAACTTTCATGGTTTGCACATCTGATTTTCCAACAGGTATAACCATTATTCCACCTACATCTAATTGCTCCAACAATTTTGGTGGTACATGAGGTGCACCTGCTGTAACTAAAATCTTATCAAATGGTGCAAACTTGGGTAGTCCTTCAAACCCATCACCAAAAAACTGTTTAGGCTTGTAATGCAGCTTGGTAAACATATTCTTGGCATTATCATATAAAGTTTTAATTCGCTCTATGGTCCAAACTCTGGCTCCCATTTCACACAATACAGATGTTTGATAGCCGCTGCCAGTTCCTATTTCCAGCACCTTTTCTCCTGGCTTCACTTGCAGTAATTGAGTTTGTATGGCTACGGTAAATGGCTGCGATATGGTTTGCGATTCGGCAATAGGAAAAGCCTTGTCCTGATAGGCAAATTCTAAAAAAGCATTGTCCATAAAATAGTGCCTTGGAATTTTATTCATTGCCAATAGCACGTTTTCATCCGTTATCCCTTTTTCCTTTAAAGAAGCCACTAATTGCCTTCTCATACCCTGATGCTTGTAACTATCTACCATTCAATTATTTAATAAGATTAATTAAAAATTAGTCTCGCCATTTCTACAAAGTTATGCATTTCAAAGCCCATAAAAAACGATTACTTTTGCAGGCTATCAACAAGCTTATTATGATAAAGATTGGAGTACTTGGCGCAGGCCATTTGGGAAAAATTCATATTCAACAGATTAAAGAGATTAATGCTTTTGAATTAGTTGGCTTTTACGACACTGATGCGGAGCAAAGAAAACTTGCTTCTGAAAAATTTGGCATAAATTCATTTGATGATCCAATGGAGTTGATAAACTCTGTAGATGCAATTGATATTGTTACACCAACCCTATCCCATTACGAATATGCCGAAAAGGCTCTTACAAAGTTTAAGCATGCTTTTATAGAAAAGCCAATAGCTAACAGTGTAAAAGAATCTGCACGCATGATTGAGCTAGCACGTGAAGCAGGTGTAAAAGTTCAAATAGGTCATGTAGAAAGATTTAATCCGGCATTTATTGCTGCAAAACCTTATTTTAAAACTCCCATGTTTATTGAAGCGCATCGTTTGGCGCAATTCAATCCACGTGGTACGGATGTATCTGTAGTGCTGGATTTAATGATACATGACATCGATATTATTTTAAAGGTTGTTCCATCAAATGTTAAAAATATAACTACCAGTGGTGTTGCTGTAGTTAGCGATACGCCTGATATTGCCAATGCCAGAATAGAATTTGACAATGGATGTGTAGCTAATTTAACGGCCAGCAGAATGTCATTAAAAAATATGCGCAAAACTCGATTCTTTCAAAAAGATGCATACATCAGTGTAGATTTTTTAGAAAAGAAATCAGAAGTGGTAAGATTAAAAAATTTAGAAGGAGAACCCGGGCCTTTAGATGTGTCCATTGACTTAGGCGAAAAGGGTAAAAAATTAATTTATTTTGATCATCCAAAAGTTAATGAAAGCAATGCAATTAGAGAAGAACTAAAAGCGTTTGCAAACTCTATAACAAATAATACAGAGCCACCTGTAACTATTGAAGACGGGCATTCTGCACTACACATTGCACATGTAATTGTAGAGAAGCTTAAGTCTTCTCCGGCAATGGTTTCTTAAAATACAATCTATGAAATACAGTTATTATTTCGTTTTGCTAATTGTTGCATTAGCATTCAATTCTTGTAAAGAAGATGAACCAATACCGGCTTACATTAAAATTGATGCTATAGACCTAACCACAGATATATACACGGAAGGCTGGGACACAGAGAACATAAAAGACGCATGGATTTATATAGATAATGAACTAATTGGAGTGTATGAGTTGCCCGCAGAATTTCCTGTTTTAGATGAAGGTTCTACAACGGTAAGCATTGGCCCTGGTATATTTCTGAATGGTATCTCGGCAACAAGAACACCCTACCCTTTCTATCGATTTAGTGACAACACAGTCAACCTTGTTCCTGAAAACACAACAACTATTTCGCCTACGGTTACCTATTTTTCTAATTTAAATTTTCCATGGATTGAAGATTTTGAAAGCACTGGTTTTAACATGACACCCACTTCTGCAAGTGATACTGTAATGACCCAAATTTTTGGCAGCTCAAACACTAACGTAGAGTATGGAAATGGTGCGGCATACATTGCATTAGATACTGTCAATTCATTTTTTGAAATAGAATCGGATAATAAATATGTATTGCCACAAGATAACTCTCCTGTTTTTTTAGAAATAGATTACAAAAGTACAATACCCTTCACTGTAGGTGTTTTTGCATTTCAACCTAACTACACAGACCAGGTTCCAATTGTTGTTGTTAACCCTAAAGATGAGTGGAATAAAATTTATATAGAATTAGCATTTACACTGAGTGATTTTCCATCAGCTAACGATTTCAGCTTTTTTATTGGAACATTTTTAAGTAATGACTTAACATTTGGCGAAGTGTACATTGATAACATTAAACTGGTTTACGGCAATTAATGAACAAGAAAAGACAAGCACTGAAATATGTACTTGCAGATTTCTTAGC
>JABDLV010000107.1 GCA_013001815.1 Bacteroidia bacterium | reverse complement strand
TGCAAGTGACATGGATCAACATCTTCAGTGTGTTCCACACAAAGAATCTCTGAATGGTTGTGAAAGGCATTAAAAGGAACAGTTGAAATAACTACTCCTATTATTAACAGAAATGATATGAAAATATGCCTAGCGGATTGCATAACACAAAGGTAGAGAATTAGAATTCAAATCTGTGCTTACAATATAAGTGATTGAAATACAGAGAAATAATAACATAGAATAGCTTGGTATTTCTTTACTAATCAAACGGTAGACTACTCACCTTTCTAATCCAGATCAAAAAAGCCCTGAGTATATACCCAGGGCTTTTATTAATTTTCTAAAAGTATTATTGAATAATAACTTTTTCAGCCGTTGTATTTTCTCCATTAGAAATCCTTACAAAGTAAATTCCTTTTGTTGTAAAAACTTCTTCATCTAGATGAATTAAGTTTCGGGTTGCTTTCTCTACAGTAGAAGAGTAAATAACCTTACCTAAAATATCAACTACTTCAATAGTAGAAATTCCAGACTTGCTAGAATAATTAATATTCACATGTCCGGTTGATGGATTTGGAAACACATTTAATGACAATGCATTTTCGTTTTCATCAATACCTACAGTGCAAGCTAAAGGCTGTGGGTTAAAACCAGATGGGAATGCCGCTTCAAATGTAGATACTCCGCTAATAGGCCAGATATCACCGTTTTTCAATTGATTATCAGGCCCTATCAAGCAATATGTTGGGTATGCTACAGGATTAAAATCTGAATCTACTGGCGTGCAACCACCATCGGTACTAACGGCAGGAGTGTGGTTAAATGAACCGCCATACGTGTTTTCATAAGTGATAACATTAGGGTCATTATTTAGTCCCGAGTTAATTGAGATACAAATTACATCACCCGAGTTGCAACCATATTTATCATAAAATTCATTCCAAGTTGGGTTAGTAGCTTGACAAGGAGGACAAGTGGTAAAGAAAAAATCTAAGAATACATGCTTACCGGCAGCAGTATAAGTGTACAAATTATGTACGTTACCTTTTGTATCTGTAACAGTAAAATCATTTACTGTTTGCCCAACAGCGTAACCCTGTATTTGAGCATTGGCAGTAAAGGCAAAAACACCCAAAAGGGCAAATAGTAAAATTTTTTTCATCGGATTTTTGTTTTAGTTAGAAGCTATCAATTTAGTCAATATGAATGTTAATTTCCATTTTCATTTTATTATCCATTATTCTTAAAAACCACATCTTTAATTAAACAGCTCATATTCAGTAATTTATTTTCAGGTAAATTAGAAATGAATAAACAATATGCCGAATTATTATATTAATTTTAGTTTGAATCATAATGCTTTTAAAAATTATTCTTTCAAATGGATAAGCATTAAATCTCAAAAATATGAGAGAAAAATTACATCATTACACAAAGCAGGTAATATTTAATATTGTAAATGTATCACAAGAATGTGGAGTTAGTTTAATCGCACTTAGTCTGGTTTTTGTTTTTTTTGGTTTTACAAATGACATTCAAGGACAAACAATTAATGGGACCGTTAAAAACAACAGTGGTCAACCTTTAAGCTTTGCTAGTATAATTGTAAAAGGCACTTCTGTTGGAACAACTACTGATTTTAATGGAAAATTTTCATTAAACATACCAACTGATGCCAAAGTTCTTGTTGTTAATTACGTTGGATATGAAAGAACGGAGGTGGACATCGCTGGAAAATTAAAAATTAATATTGTTTTGAAAGAAGGTGTTTCCATGCATAGCCTTACGATAATTGGTTCACGCGGTAAACCTCGTTCGGATGTTGATCGGCCTGATCCGGTTGATATTATCTCTATTAAAGATTTAAATAATACGGCTCAAGCAGATGTCGGGCAAGCTTTACATTATACCACTCCATCTTTTAGTGCTGTTAAATTTGGTATTAATGATCTGGCTCCTCTTGTTGATCCTGCTTCGCTAAGAGGTTTAGCACCAGATCAAATTCTATTATTGGTTAATGGAAAAAGAAGACACAAGGTTTCTTTCTTTAGTTTAAATAATGGAATTGGTAAGGGGCAGCTGGGTAATGATATTAATGCAATTCCTTCTGGTGCAATTAAAAGAGTTGAAGTGCTAAGAGATGGTGCAGCAGCACAATATGGTTCTGATGCCATAGCCGGTGTAATAAACATGCAATTAAATGATGCTCGCTCTGGTGGATCTGTAAGAATGTATTTAGGTACTGCATTCACAAAACCCAAATACGATGATGAAGGAGATAATTCTGACTTAGATGGTGACCCAATCTATGGAGATGATATGATTACGGATGGAGAAACGTTTTCTACTTCTGTAAATTTTGGTAATGAGTGGGGCGATGATGGTTTTATAAATACAACGTTAAGCTTTACGGAAGCAGAGGCATATGATCGTTCTGGAACATATACGCATAGCGCAGGATGGTACAGTTCTAATGATTCTATAGAAGCTGCATTATTAACTATAAATGGAATTGACTTAGACAGAGCTGTATTAGGTGGCCCCAAAAATACCAACGGTGGAATTTTTATTAATGCCGGTAAAGCAATGAATGATAAATGGAATTTTTATGCTTTCGGTGGAGTTACAAAAAAAGAAATTGTAGGAGGAGTGTTTTCGCGAAGTCCAACAAGAACAACTCGTAGTGTTTTAGAAATATTTCCTAATGGCTATAACCCGGAAGTTCCTTCTGAGTTAACCGATGCACAATTTGTATCCGGAGCAAAAGGGGAGATTGGTAATGACTGGATTTTAGATGTGAGTACAGGCCATGGACATAACGACCTACAATTATTTGCGCGAAATACAGTTAATCCAAGTATGGGTTCCGCTTCACCAACTCAATTTTTTACAGGCGCCTTAAATGTATCACAAACATTAATAAATGTAGATGCCAGTAAAAGT
This sequence comes from Bacteroidia bacterium, assembly GCA_013001815.1. GTDB lineage: Bacteria > Bacteroidota > Bacteroidia > AKYH767-A > OLB10 > JABDLV01. The sequence goes on along the minus strand of JABDLV010000107.1, from coordinate 17,346 downwards.
CTAGGTAACACCACAATTGCATTTGGTACGGAAATGCGTTGGGAGTCATTTGAACAAAGTCAAGGTCAAATAGAATCCTGGTTAGCGGGTCCCTTGGCAGATTCATTAGATAAAGATGTAGGTTCCGCAGGACGAGAAGGTTTTACAGACAGAACAGAAGGACGTTGGACAAGAAGAAATACCGGTATTTATGCCGAAGTAGAATGTGATATTACAGAAGCATTTCTAATGGGAGGTGCGATTAGAATTGAAGACTATTCAGATTTTGGGTCGGATGTTTCATTTAAAGCTGCAACCAGATATTGGTTAACAGAAAAAGTAGGGATTAGAGCATCTGCTAACAGATCATTTAGGGCACCAGCGTTGGCACAAGTCCACTATTCTAATTTCTCACAAATTGCATTTGACAACGCAGGCAATTCAGTTGTCACACCATTTTTACCTTCAAGAGATGTATTGGCGCAGGAAGCATTTGGTTTAAGTGGATTAGAACCTGAGTCATCTTTTGATTTAGCCGCAGGAGTAACAGCTCAACTAAATCAGAACTTTAGTTTAACAGCAGATTTTTACAATATCACTATAGATGATAGAATTATGGTTATTGGTGGTATAGATGCAACTGCTTTTCCACAGTTTAATGGGTCAAGCTTTGATGAGATTGACATTTTTGCAAACCTGATTAATACCACAACTACAGGTTTTGATTTTGTTGCTCATTACAAGAAGTTTCTTAAAGAGGGAAATAGCATTGATGTAACATTGGCAGCAAACTTTAATACAACAACCGCAGATGATTTGAGTGATGAAATTCCAGATCTATTTAAAAACGATAAAGAAGAAATTCTAGAAAGCAATGATGTTATATACTTAATTGAAGGTACTCCAAAACAGAAAATTATTTTAACCGGTAATTACAGAACTAAATCCATTGGTTTGCAGGCACGTTTTACCCAGTTTGGTGAAGTAACCGACCCTCAAGCAATTTATGAAGATGCAAATGGAGATGATCAACAACAAGATCCATACTCTGCAAAAATAATTACAGACCTGGCTGTAACAGGATTCCTAACAGATATGTTTTCTATATCACTGGGAATCAATAATATATTTGATGTGTATCCTGAAATGTTAATTGATCCACAAACAAGAGGAGAAGTAATTTATTCACGTAGAACCAATCAATTCGGAACACAAGGGAGATTCGCAAGCTTAACGCTAACGTATGATTTTAAATAATTTCAGATTGCCCAACCGCCCATTCTAAATACATTTTTTGAAATTTTGAAAGCAAGGATTCAGCTTGTGAATTAGAAATTTCTTTCCCATCTATTTCGTACACATTGGTTAACTCACCCATGGTACCTGTGGTAAACACTTCATCTGCTTCGTACAATTCTTTCACTGTAATATTTCTTTCAGTGCAACTGATATTATTTTTTTGTGCTAGTTCCATTATGGTTTCACGTGTAATCCCAGGTAAGCATGCTGCAGTAGTTGGTGTGTGCAATTCACTATTTTTAAGCATAAAAATATTAGTCGCATTTGTCTCTGAAACAAAGCCATCCAGGTCTAACATGATAGCATCATCTGCCCCAGCAAGATTGCCTTCAATCTTGGCTAAGATATTGTTTAATAGATTGTTATGATGAATTTTAGAATCTAATGTAGCAGGAGAATTCCTTCTGATATTGGCCGTTGCCAGCGTTATTCCACTAGCCGGATAAATGGGTTTTTTGTACTCTGCAACTACAATTAAAGTACAACCATCTTGGTTGAGTTGCGGGTCCATACCACTGGTAATTTTTACACCACGCGTTAATGTTAAACGAATATGTGTTTCATCTGTCATGTTATTCGCTTGCAATGTTTCTCTAATTGCACTGCGAACGTAATTTTCATCCGGTACATTTTCAAAATTCAGTGACTTAGCTGAATTGTACATGCGAGTAAGGTGACGTGACAATGCAAATATTTTTCCCTTATACACTCTCAGTCCCTCCCATACACCATCACCACCTTGCACAATACTGTCAAATACATTTATATGTGCATCGTTGCGATGAATTAATTTTCTGTTTACACTGATTTTAATGTCTTTGTTTCTTGGGTCGAACTGTTGCATGTTATTTTATAGATTCTTTGCTTAGTGTTTCATAATAGGTTTTGCACTCTTCATACAAACTTTCTAAATGAGCAGGTATAGTTTCAGTAGTGTAGCTGTAAGGCTTAAATGACGTACTTTTGTGAACATTTGAATACCAATAATCTGCCCAAACGCCATCCTCCGGTTTTGCACCTGATTGCCAACTTAACATTTCTTCAAAAAATGGAATACCCATTTTATCGCACAATTGATTGAGAACATTTTTTGGATTCATTAATAAATATTTTGAGTCAACCACTGCGTGAAGTGCATTCGTTTTTTTCAATAAATTAAATAATTCAAATTGATTTTTTATTCCTAATTGTTCAATGGTTGGATGTGAAATCACTTTGGCGTAAGAAATAATCATCTCATAAGGATTGCGAATTAATAACACATTTACCGTTTTTTGAAGAAAGGATAAATCCAGATTTAAAAGGTGATGGGTCATCTGCTTCATAAATAAAACCGGTGAATCATAGGTTTTAAACATCACGTTATCAATCACTTTCTGCCCATTACACTCCATTGAGTTCAATATTTGATCTCTGCCCGGATGCTCATCTCCACTTTCTTTTAAATAATGGCCATATAAAGGTTCATCAATTGCAATGGTGTCTGGTCGTTGAGCAAAGCTGTACATCAATGCAGTGGAAACATTACGGGGAGTAGCCCAAAGACAAATTCGTTTGCTCATTTATTAATTGCGTTATTTTAGCATTCCAAAGTGAGAAAAAAATTTGTAAATTGAAGTCTCGCTTTTACATTAACCAAGCCTATTTTATGGATAACCTAATTATACCTACCGAGTTTTCTAAAGAATCATTACAAACAGTAGACATGGCAATACACATGGCTAATGTTATGGGTGCAGACATTACAATGGTGTATGTGCAGAAGAAAAGAGAAAATGCACATCCAACAAAAATGGATGAAGAATTAGAGTATGCCCGAAAGCGATTTGATGAAATTGTGGAAGAGTATAAAGGCAAAATGAATAAACCGGATGGTTTAAAATATGCTATTAAAAAAGGGGTGGTTTATCAAGAAGTGAACAAGGTTGCATGGGATTTAGAGAACCCTATTATTCTTACTCCTACCCACGGAGCTTCTGGTTTCGACCCATTGTTTTTAGGAGATAATGCATACAAAATTGTGAGTTATGCCACAGGGCCGGTAATTACCATTAGGCATGGGGAAATACACCCAAACATAAAAACCATTGTAATGCCTATGGATAAAAGTCGCGAAACCGTAGAAAAAATACCTGCTACCATAGCCTTTGCAAAGAAGTTTAATGCAAAAGTTCATATTGTTAGTATTTCATCTCATCACTTAAGTGAGATTAAAGACAAGATGAATACGCTTACGGAAAAAGTAATGAAGCAATTTACCGATGAGGGCATTGAATATGAGTGTGAATTTTTAATTGGAAATAATCTTGCAAACATGACCATTGATTATGCAAAAGAAGTGGATGCAGATATTATTTGTATTATGAGTGAGCAGAAAAAAAGCGAAAGTGATATACTTGGTGTGTATGCGCATTACATCATGAAAAACTCTCCAATTCCTGTATTGGTAGTACCTTCTGATAAGAAGTAAGATTTACAAAAACAACTTTTCTAATACCACACCAACGTAATATGCAATAACTGCAGCTGAGGCTCCTAGAAATAAAGTCTCTGCAATACCACGCAGCATGTGGGTTTTAGCAACAAAAGCTTTCAACGCACCAATAAAAACAAAAGCAATACCGGTTAATACACTCGCAGTAGAAAACAGATCAACATCTTCTAAGTTGTTAAAGTAATCCATTACATACACAACAAGTGGTATTAAACCAACCAAAATAAAAGCTGTGAATGTTGCAACAGCTGTAAAAAAAGGTGGCTTTCCGGGGTGATACATTTCCAATTCATCTTTCATCATGGTGTCTACCCATCGGTCTTTATCTGCTGTAATTACTTCAACTACTTGCTCTAATAAGTCGCCCTCAAAGCCTTTATTGGCATATATCTCACGTATTTCATCCTTTTCAATATCGGGCATGTTATCTATTTCCCAATACTCAATAGCACGGTGTTTATTGTACTGCGCTATCTCTGCTTTTTGAGAAAGAAAACTACCAACCGACATAGCAAAACCATCTGCTAACAAGTTTGCAAAACCTAAAATGATTACAATAGAAGAATCTAAGTGCGCACCTGCTGCACCCGCAACCACTGCAAAGGTTGTTACACTTCCATCAATACCACCATACACTGCTTCTGCTAAATAGGTTTGTATTTTTCCTAACCAGCTTCCTTTACCGTGTAGTGAGTTTTCGTCTGTTGGTTTCATTCAGTTTGTAATAATTTGCAAGAAATGTACTCTTTTTTAGCGCCAAAATTGTGTAAGATTTTAATTCGAAATTTGAAATTTGACGCAAAATTTGAGATTTTCTGACATGTATAAGCTATTTCTTACATAAAATTGACCTTGGTGCAGGATGTATATTCTTCTGAAAAACAACGATTTACGCCATTTTCAATTTTAGGATGATGCACTTGCTGTAGAAAAAAGCTCCACTTTTTTGCAAAACCTTACAGGCCTGCACTTTTTTAAAATTTGTGCTTTCCGTGGCAGGTTTCGAGTGTAATATATCTGTGTCTCACGAAATAGTTCTATCACCTAACACCTTTACCAAACCTGTTTGACAATAAACAAAACACCCAATTATGATGTTAGGTCTCTTCTTACTCAAAGTTTTTCTACCTGCACTTGTTGCCCTACTTATCACTTCTGCAGCATTGCCATGTTGGATGGCGGTGTGCAGAAAGTGGAAGATTTATGACAAGGCAGAAGAGAGCCGAAAACATCATGCAGCAAACATCCCTTCTATAGGTGGAATAGCTATCTTTATTGGCTTTGTGGCTTCTTTCTTTTTATTTAATGATACTGGAGTAAGTACTTTTGTAAAGTTTTTTTGTGTTGCTTGCGTATTGCTTTTTTACACTGGTTTTTTTGATGACCTATTAAATATATCTGCACTGAAAAAATTATTAATGCAACTAGCAGCTGCACTGTTAATTGTTGTGAGTGGTTTAAAAATAACTACGCTAATGGGTTTATTCGGTGTGTATGAAATTTCAACTATCCCTTCTTTTATAATAACCACATTTTTTATTGTGGCCCTAACCAATGCCTATAATTTAATCGATGGTATCGATGGTCTTGCCTCTTCAATGGGAATCTTAGTACTTACTATTTTTGGTTCCATCTTCTTCACTTTTGAGCTGTATCTATTTGCTGTTCTGGCATTTAGCTTTAGCGGAGCCCTTCTTGGCTTTTTGATTTACAACGTTCACCCCGCACGTATTTTTATGGGCGACTCCGGTTCACTCCTTATCGGTTTCGTTATTTCTGTACTGACTATCAAGTTAACTACACTTTATCAAACAGGAACTGCTTCAGCAATGTTGATTAACCCCACATTCATTACTGCAGTACTTTTCATTCCTTGTTATGATATGTTTAGAGTGTTTGTTATTAGAGCAGTGCTTAGAAAAAACCCGCTTGAAGCAGACCGAAACCATCTGCATCACATGATAACCCGACAGGGTTTAGGACACAATGGTGCAACAATTATTTTGGGCACTTTTAATATTGTGTTGATTGCAATACAACAAATATGGATAAGTGTAAACCCCTATTTATTCGTTCTAATAGCTGTTCTATTTGCAATGTCTGTATTAAACAGCAGAGTAATTGGACTTATAGCACACGTTCGCAATAAAGCACTTGCGGCCAAGGGTGAGCATGCCAATGTGTAAATCATTTTCTGAATTCCCCATTTATCCCCTTTAATAGCCTATTTTTACGCTTAAAATCGATAACATCCTATGTCGAAAAGCGACCACATTGCTTCTGATGCCGAGTATAAAAAGATAAAAGAAGCAATCTTAGAACTCTTCACTAAACATCCCAATAAAACATACAATCATAAACAGGTTGCACGTCATGTAAAACAAAGCTCTGCTTTTGTTCAGTCTTTTTATGATGACAAACAACTCTCTCCATCTAAATTTAAAAGCGTGGTTATTGCTGCAATGAATGATTTGTTTACTGCAGATGAACTGGTAGAAACAGATATAGGAAAGTACCGCAAAATTTTTGCAGAGCATTTTGTAACCGGTAAAATAGACATTGCAAGTTCTGGTGCTGCATACTTAATGAATGATGATTATGAGGATGATATTTACATATCACCAAGGAATGTAAATACTGCACTAAATGGCGATACGGTTACCATTTTATTGCATGCTAAAAAGAGCGGAAAGCGCCTAAGCGGTGAAGTTACAGAAATTGTAGAACGCTCTAAAACTGAGTTTGTTGGCCTTATACAAGTGAGCAATAAATTTGCTTTTTTGGTTCCTGATTCACAGAAAATGGATGTGGATATAATGATTCCATTGGATGATTTAAATGATGCAAAACACGGACAAAAAGCCATAGCAAAAATTACCGACTGGAATGTTGAAACACATAACCCAATTGGGGAAGTCGTGCAGGTATTAGGTGAGCCCGGTGACAATGAAACCGAGATGCATGCCATATTGGTAGAGTATGGTTTTCCTTTAGATTTTCCAAAAAAGGTGTATGAAGAAACTTCTAAGATTGCACATAAAATTCCGGCTGCAGAAATTAAAAAGAGAAAAGATTTTAGAGGTGTTTGCACCTTTACTATTGACCCGGAAGATGCCAAAGATTTTGATGATGCAATTTCTTTTGAAAAGCTTAGCAACGGGAATTACTCTATAGGCGTGCATATTGCAGATGTAACCCATTACGTTAGAGAAGATACGCATTTGAATGATGAAGCCGTGAGAAGAGCAACTTCTGTGTATTTGGTTGACCGAGTAATTCCGATGTTACCTGAAAAAATTTCAAATGAAGTTTGCTCACTGCGACCGAAAGAAGACAAGCTATGTTTTAGTGCAGTGTTTGAAATGAATGAAAATACAGAAGTGGTAAACGAGTGGTTTGGAAGAACAGTTATACATTCTACGCAACGATTTACTTACGAGCAAGCACAAGATGTAATTGAAAAAAAGAGTGATGTGTTGGAAGAAGAAATACACACCATTAATACACTAGCGCAAAAATTAAGAAAGCAACGTTTTAAAAGTGGAGCTATAAATTTTGAGTCGATTGAGGTGAAGTTTAGACTGGATGAAACCGGCTATCCGAAGGGTGTTTATATTAAGGAACACAAAGAGTCTAATGAGCTAATTGAGGAATTTATGTTGCTGGCTAACAGGAAAGTAGCTGAATTTGTAGGGCAAAAATCTGCCAACGATAAGGGCCAGAAAAAGAAGGCTTTTGTTTACCGAGTTCATGATGTTCCAAAAACAGATAAGTTGGAAAGCTTTGCTGCTTTTGCGAATAAGTTTGGGTATCGCGTTCATACCTCTAACGATTCACAGATTTCAAAATCAATGAACGGGTTAATGAAAGATGTTAAAGGAAAGAAGGAGCAAAATGTTTTAGAAAAGTTAGCGATTAGAACCATGAGTAAAGCAGTATACAGTACTGAAAATATTGGACACTATGGTTTAGCTTTTGATTTTTACACGCACTTTACTTCACCAATTAGAAGGTATCCGGATATGATGGTTCACCGTTTACTACAACATTATTTAGATGGTGGAAAATCGGTTGATGCGAATGAGTACGAAGAGCACAGCCGACATGCAACCGACTTAGAAATTATGGCAACTGATGCAGAACGTGCAAGTATAAAATACATGCAGGTATTGTATTTAGAAGATAAAAAGGACAAGGTTTTTGATGGCATTATTTCCGGGGTAAAAGACTACGGTATTTTTGTGGAACTAACTGACTCTAAGTGCGAAGGATTAATTAGAATGAAAAACCTTACCGATGATTTTTACGAATTTGATGAGGATAATCATTGCCTAATTGGACGGAGAACACAACGGAAATTTCAGTTGGGAGATACCTTGCAAGTTGTAGTAGAAGAAACCGATTTACAAAAAAGACAAATTGATTTTGCTTTGTTTGAAAATGGGGAAGTGCTAAAAGGAAATAGTAATAGAGACACCAAGAGAGGAAAAAAACCAAACAAAAAATCTAAGGCACGCGCAAAAGCAAGTGGAGACTTTAGAAAAAAATCTACCAGTAAAAAGAATAAGGGGAAGAAGAAGAGACGCTAGAAAAACTCCTGATAGAACCCTTTCACAAAACAAACTCCTATTCCTATTTTTCGATTAGGAAGTGGTAGACTGGTCATTTACGAGCTGGTATCCATTACACTATCTAATTTTTACATATGATTTCGATCATATTAAAACCAGATCTATTTAAATAATTTAGATTTTAAGAAGAATTAATTCATACAAACTCAATTTAAAAATTCGAGCTAAGATTATTTAATAATGAAATATACTTTCACAGTTTTACTATTGGCATTATTACCAATATACAGCAATGGTCAACAAAGTTTGGAATTTAACATAAGTGCTGGTTATACCTTCATCGATTTAGATAAGGTGGTTGAAGAAGATGAGGTTCCTGGTACTATTCTAAAAGATTGGGATCAATTTACTTATGGAATTGGTATTCAATATATAACGGAACTAAGTGATAAAATTAGTATTGGAGGTGAATTAATGTACCAGTATTGGTACTGGTATCAGGTAAGGGTTCCATTTCCAATTACCAGAGCATATGATGTGGATGCAACTAAAATTACTCCATTTATCAGATTGGGAAATTCTGATCAACTTAAATTTGATTTTGGGCCTCAATTTAATTTTACCGATGGTGTATCATTTGGGTTGTTGGCTTCAGCAAATTATTATATTCCTATATCAGATCAATTAGATATTCCAATCAAAATTAGACTTGATCTTCTGGATAACATTGTTTTGACTACTCCAACATCGTTGAGTTTTGGTATTAGGTATAATCTATAAGCACCTGTAGAATTTAAATAAATACATCTAAATTAATTTATTATCAGAATTCAGTTAGAATAAATGAATATGATTTGCATCATGTGTAATTTCTTTTCTTCTATAGATATTACTTGAGGTAGGAATAGATCATAAATATCTAAATCATGAAAAATTTATTATTATTATTAGTTTTTTTGGCTGGCACGCAAGTTTTGTTTGCACAAACGTTCACAGAGCTTCCGGTTGCTCTTCATGGTGCTGCATTTGGCTCCATCTCCTTTGCGGATATAAACGGGGATGGGGATGAGGATGTCTTGATTACAGGTATTTATTCAGTAACAGGGGGAACGAGTGCATATCTATATAGCAATGATGGCAGCGGAAATTATACCTTGATGAGTGGCACCCCTTTTGATGGAGTCCCGGGTGGAGGTATCGCCTTTGCGGATGTAGAGGGGGATGGAGATCAGGATGTGCTGATTACAGGTCTTAATAATTCAGGAAGTTATATTGCAAAACTTTATAACAATGATGGCAACGGAAATTATACCCTGGTGAGCGGCACCCCTTTTGATGGTGTTCGGAGTGGTTCCATAGCCTTTGCGGATGTAGACGGGGATGGGGATCAGGATGTATTGATTACAGGTGAGGATAGTTTATTAAGTTATACTGCAAAATTATATAGCAATGATGGGAGTGGAAATTATACTCTGGTGAGTGGCACCCCTTTTGATGGAGTTATTAATAGTTCTATTGCTATTGCGGATATAGACGGGGATGGAGATCAGGATGTGTTGATTACTGGTCTAAATAATATGTTAGCTATTATTTCAAAACTCTATAGCAATGATGGGAGCGGAAATTATACTTTAGTGAGCGGCACCCCTTTTGATGGAGTGATAGGTTCATCCATCGCCTTTGCGGATGCAGACGGGGATGGGGACGAGGATGTGCTGATTACCGGTGAGAATAATTCAGGGAGTTATATTGCAAAACTCTATCATAATGATGGTAGCGGAAATTATACCCTAGTGAGCGGTACCCCTTTTGATGGAGCCAGGTACGGATCTATGGCCTTTGCGGATATAGACGGGGACATGGATCAGGATGTATTGATTACCGGTGAGAATAATACAGGAACATATGTTTCAAAACTCTATAGCAATGATGGTAGTGGAAATTATACCTTAGTGAGCGGTACTCCTTTTAATGGAGTACAGGGTGCAAGTATCGCCTTTGCTGATGTAGATGGAGACGGGGATGAGGATGTTTTAATTATAGGACGTGATAATTTGGGAAATTACATTTCTAAATTATATAACAATGATGGAAGTGGAAATTTTACTTTGGTTAACGGTACTCCTTTTGATGGGGTGGGGTCTAGTTCCATTGCCTTTTCCGATGTAGACGGGGATGGAGATCAGGATGTATTGATCACAGGTGCGAATATTTCAGGAAGTTATATTGCAGAACTCTATATCAATGATGGGATTGGAAATTATGCCTTAGAGAGTGGAACCCCTTTTGATGGAGTTATAGGTTCCATTGCCTTTGCGGATGTTGATGGAGATGGCGATCAGGATGTGTTGATTACAGGCTATAATAATTCAGGAGGCAAAATTGCAAAACTCTACAGCAATGGCGGAAGCGGAAATTATACCTTAGTGAGTGGTACCCCATTTGCCGGAGTTGGCAATAGTTCCATCGCATTCGCGGATATAGACGGGGATGGAGATCAGGATGTATTGATTACAGGTTTAAATAATACGTTAGGTATTATTTCAAAACTCTATAGCAATGATGGTAGCGGAAATTATTCTCTGGTTAGCGGAACTCCTTTTGATGGAGTAACCTTTAGTTCTATTGGCTTTGCGGATGTGGAAGGAGACGGGGATAAAGACGTGTTGATAACGGGGCAAAATATTTCAGGAATTTTACTTGCAAAACTATACAGCAATGATGGCAGTGGAAATTATACGCTGATGAGTAGTACCCCTTTTGATGGAGTATTTAATAGTTCTATCGCTTTTGCGGATGTGGATGTTGATGGGGATCAGGATGTGTTGATTACAGGTCTAAATGTTACAGGTGCCATAACAAAATTATACAGCAATGATGGCAACGGAAATTATAACCTAGTGAGTGGCACCCCTTTCGATGAAGCCGGGTTTAGTTCCATTGCTTTTGCCGATGTAGACGGGGATATGGATCAGGATTTAATGATAACAGGAAGTAATAATTCAGGAAGTAATATAGCAAAGCTCTATAGTAATGATGGAAGCGGTAATTATACTCTGGTGAGTGGCACCCCTTTTCATGGGGTTTTTTCCAGTTCTATTGCTTTTGCCGATGTGGATGGAGACGGGGATGAGGATGTGTTGATTACTGGAAGAGATACTTCGAATAGAATTGCGAAACTATATTTAAATGATGGAACGGTTTCTATTGGAGAAACAAATATGGAACATGGAATAAATCTAGTGGTTTATCCAAACCCAACGCAAGGTACGATAAGATTTAAACTGGAACAAGTGCAAAAAGAATTGTTATTGAGTGTTATAAATTTACAAGGTCAAGAAATTAAAAATGAAAAGTTTAGTGCAGTTGATAATTTTCAAATTACTCTAGAAGGTAGTGCTGGTATGTACTTTGTGCATGTAACCAATTCTGAAGGGCAATCTTTGGTGATAAAAGTGATTAAAGAATAAGATTTATCAAACAAACTCAAACTGTTCTTCTTTCAACAGTGGAAGATTTCTAAACTTTAAGTACAGTTGTGCTACGGATATAACATCTTTTTGACAGTAGTTTTTTATTCGTTCTAAATCGTTTTCTTGATAGTACACATGGTAAATATCTGAACCATCTATATCATCTTTTGGACTTGGAATATTAAAGATATGGGTAAGCAGGTTTAAGGGCGTATAGTGCTTATAATCACCAAATTTCCACAGTTGAAGCGTGTCTAAATGAGCAACTTCCCAGGGTTTTTTACCTGCTAAATCGAGTAAATATGGTAAGGGTAAATTGTTAATGAGCATGCGTCTTCCCAGGTAAGGAAAATCAAATTCTTTCCCGTTGTGTGCACACAAAAAATGATCGGTACTATTAAAATGTTTGTTCAGCAGTTCACTAAAATCTTTGAGTATTTGTTTTTCATCATCTCCATAAAAAGAACGTACTCTTAATTTTACACTGCCACTTTGATGATGTAAAAAAGAAACGGAGATGCAAATGATTTTTCCGAACTCTGCATAAATACCGGCACGCGGATAAATGGTTGCATCGGTATCAACTTCAGTGCGTTTTAAATTTCGTGCTTTGTTGCTCCACAGTTTTTGTTCCACTTCCGGCATAACATCAAAGCTTGCATGCAGTGGTACTGTTTCAATATCGAGAAATAAAATTCTCTCGGGTTTAATATTTTCTAACATGATTTTTGGCCCTTAGATGAAAGGCTAAAGAAAAGAAAAAATTAGACAATTAAAACACCTAATTTATTCATTATAGGCACGTTAACAAGGTGCTCTTTTTTAATGCTTTCAGGCAAAAACAGGAAGCGTCTATCATACACTTCACGGCCAATATAGAAGCTAAGCCAATATTCGTTATTCAATCCAAAAACACTTTTAATGATCGGTTCAACCAGTACAAAACTTTTAGGTGCCATATCGTTTAAGCCATGTCTAAGAGTAGTTGTCTTTACATCTTTGCCTTCGTAATGTCCGTAACCTTTAGAGCTAACCAAAACAGTTTCAATAGCAACATCTTTCATGTTCACCACATACACATTCCAAACTTCTTCACCACCCTCTCCAGCTTCGGGCACTACGGCCATTCCAACGTCTGTTACTTTATTTTCGGGAATATCTTTTAACATTAATTAAATCTTTGTTGCATACATGTTCAGTACTTCATCAATATACAAAAGTACATCAGTTACATGAAAGTTTTCTTTTACTTCACTTCTCTTATGGCCTAAACGAACAACCACAAGGTTTAGTTCAGGTATTCCAATTATATATTGGCCTAAAATTCCTCGTGCATAAAAGATGTCATAACCTTGCCGATTCATTAGCCACCAATGCAAGCCATAATGTGTATTTGGCTTACCCTCAGGCGTTAATGCAGCATTTGGGGCAATGCTCTGCTTCACATAATCCGCTGAAACTACCTGGGCACCATTAAACATTCCTTCATTTAAATAAAGCTTTCCTATGCGTGCGAAGTCTCGAGCGTTGGAGTAAAAACAACAGTATGCTTTTTCCATTCCACCATCTGTGTCTAAGCTCCACTCTGCATTATGTTCTGCATTTAATGGTTGCCATAATTTTTCACCGGCAAAATCGCTTACATTTTTTCCGGTTGCTTTCTCTAAAATAAATGCAAGCAATTGAGTGTTTCCACTTTTATACCGATACATTTTTCCGGGGTCTTCTTCCACTTCTAAATCTTTTACCAGTGCATATAGGTCCGTCCCATAATATGCTTTCGTTGTTACTGAAAAAGCAGAACCATAACTTTCATCCCAATTTAGTCCACTGGACATCATTAATAAATGTTTTATGGTTACTTTCTTTTTATCTCCTTCATTATATTCAGGTAAAAAATCACCAATGGACTGGTCAATGCTTTTAATATGACCCTCATCAATTGCAATGCCAATAAGAATACTAATAATGCTTTTAGCCATTGAAAATGAATTACTTAAGGATGATGTTCCATATCCATCCCAGTATTTCTCATGCTCAATAGAATCGTTTTTTATAATGAGAAAGGCAACACTTTCATAAGCCCTTAAAGTAGAATCTAGTTTTTCAGGTAAAGGAGTAGCATTAAAGTTTTTGGACAATTGCCATGCACTGCTTTTATCATTTGCAATTGTGCGCTGATTGAACAAATCATTATCATCAATATTTACATAATTGTAAACAATGGCTTTGTACAAATAAGTATTGTCGGTAACAACTAGCACTAAATAAATCAGTGCAATAAAACCAATAATATAAATGAGTGCTTTCTTCAAAATAATTTACACTGATTTATTTTCAATCAGATTAAATTCAAAATGTTTTTCAAAATTTTTAAGCAGTTCTGCTTTTACTTTATGCATGTCAACTGCTTGGTTCCTTTCTTTTGCAATAGAAGTAATGCCTTTATCTTGTATTCCGCATGGAACTATATAATCATAATACGATAAATCTGTATTAACGTTTAGGGCAATTCCGTGCATGGTTACCCAACGACTGCAACGCACACCCATTGCACAGATTTTACGAGGAATTTTGACCTCTTTTATCCAAACACCGGTAAGCCCTTCTACCCTATCTCCTTCAATACCAAAGCTTTTTATAGTGTCTATGACAATCTCCTCAAGGGTTCTTAAATACCTATGAATATCATTGAAATACCAATCTAGGTCTATAATTGGATACACCACAATTTGGCCCGGACCATGAAAAGTAATATCACCTCCACGGTTTATGTGATAGTAATCTATCTTTTTTTCTTTGAGTAAATTTTCCGCTAAAAGTAAGTGGCTTTTATCTCCACTTTTTCCGAGTGTAAAAACTGCAGGATGTTCGCAAAACAAAAGATACTGTGTGGGTTCAATTGGCGATGCATGGTTGAGTTTCTTGTGCTCAACAATTTGCTGTAACAAAGCTTCCTGGTAATCCCAGGTTTTTTTGTAATCGACTAAACCTAAATCTTTAAATACTACAGGGTGCATAATACAAAGGTAACGTTATAAGTTAGTCCTTTGCCAGCGATCCTTTTAAGAAATCAATTACGTTTACTTCGGTTGCATCAACTCCATGCAATTCACTTAGGTACCATGAAATCCAATCACCCAAATTGATTAAATAAATGGAGCGCTCAATAGTCGAGTTTCCTTTGGAATGTACTTCATAAATGTTTGAGGTATACTTGCTTATGATTTCTTTGGAGATTTCCATACGTCTTTGTGTGCGCACAAAATCCTCATCGGTTCTAAAAAAGATTACCGCTATATCATCATTCTTGTCTTTCCAGCCAACCAATTCATTATGATTCATTTCGGGTAATGCATGATGCCAGCATAACATCTTAGAATTTTCGTTTACCTGTTGTCTAAAGCGAATTGATATTCCCTCAAAATTATCTGCACTATAGATAATAGGTATTTTATTATGCAGTTTATTAGCTATATCTTTTGCTTCTTTATGAATGCTCTCTTTTTCATCAATAATAAGGGCAACCGCCTCCACTAAATCTTTTTGAAATGATGCATCAATCAAGTCATAACCCTTTAATATATAGAACAGTTGGGTGAGTGAATAGCCCAAACATGCCCTGGGTGGGTTTCCTCCGGGAATTTGAATAAAGTCTAAGTCATGTTGTTCTGCGTAGGCCTTTACCATCCCCCCTGAAGTAACACAAGCAATTTTAGCATTTGCCTTTAAACCGGCATCAAACGCCATTAAAGTTTCTTCGGTGTTACCGGAATAAGATGATACTATAAGGAGTGTATGTTCATTTACAAAATTTGGTAAGAAGTATCCTTTGTTCACAGAAATAGGAACTTCAATTTTATCTTGCGTCAACTGTTGAACTATAGTGCCTCCAATGCCGGACCCACCTAAACCGGTAATTACAATATTTTGAATTTTGTGCTTAGGCTTAGTAAATGTTGCTTTTTCGCCAATATCTATGGCTTCTTTTAGCTGCTCTGGGAATGATTCGATTAAGTTTTTCATGTAAGAAATGTGATTAAGCGCACAAAAATAACAATTCTGAGGGCATAAAATAATTTTACAAAAAGTGTAATTGATTGATAATAAGCAAGGTATCAATATTCCTTCAAAAAACAGACCCAGTAAGATTGTAAATCATATTTGAAACTATTTGCAAGCATATGAGGCTATTATTGTAACAGAACGAGACAATAATGGGGAATTGCTGAAAACCCTAAAACAGAGTAAGCCAAAAAAAATTATAACATAAAGAACTATTTCGATGAAGAACAAATTAACAGTATTAGGTTTAGTAGCGGCAACTGCTTTTATTTTTACAAGTTGTACTAAAGATACAGATGTAACTCCCGGAAGCAAAT
Organism: Bacteroidia bacterium; assembly: GCA_013001815.1. Lineage (GTDB taxonomy): Bacteria > Bacteroidota > Bacteroidia > AKYH767-A > OLB10 > JABDLV01. The sequence continues at coordinate 1,148 of JABDLV010000107.1, read as the reverse complement.
TTGCAGCACCAACAGCAACATTAGAAGCGCCAGCATTAAATGATGGAGCAGTAACAAAAAATGGAAACGAATACGCAGAGAATGACTTAGGACAGTCTATTCCAAGTATGGAAACGGCCACTCCAAGTGAGCCTACACATACACCGCCAACATCAAACAATACTAATAGAATAGGATATTGGACAGGTGTGAAGGATGTACAAGTACCTCACATTGATCCAATGCCAGCAAATGTTGGAGCAGATGCTACCAGATACCAAGAGTATTGGATGGGTGTAAAAGAAGTAAGTGCACCATCTCAAGAGCCAGTTCCTGCAGACGTTCAGGCAAATTCAGTGAGATATCAAGAGTATTTTACGGGTATAAAAGATGAGCCTACTCCTGCTCAAATTCCACCTGTAATGGAATCTCCAAATGCAGACAGAACTAGTGATATGGGTAAAAATTTATTTCCTGAATCACCGGTACCAAGTGAGCCAAATGTAGTTCCACATACTTCAATGAGTCCTGCACATAGCTCTTCAAATGCTGGAAGAATATCATCCAACAGTGATTTGCCAGACTGCACATTCCCAGTAATAAGCAATCAAGGTCCTGGTAAAAACATTAACTAGGCGCTACACATAATATATGTTTAACGGAAGGGTCACGCAAAGCGTGGCCCTTTTTTTGTATGTGCTTTATTGAACCTTAAAATGACTAGCTAATCATTTCGTACCTTTAAGAATAATGCTGTCACTTAGACCTAAATTGAATTCATCCAAAGCCATTTTACTATTTAGTATGTTGTTGTTTGTCAACAGTATAGCTTTTTCGCAAGACACCATTACTGTAATGACCTACAATTTGCTGGATTACCCCAATTCTAACGGTTCTGCTAGAAACTCATCATTTCAATCCATTCTATCATATGAAACCCCGGATATATTGGTTGTACAAGAACTGAACGAACTCTCTGGTATGTTCGATTTTTATGATGACGTATTGACACCGGTCAATCCCGAATACAAAGCTGCATGGTTTATAAATGGACCAACTACAGACAACGGGTTGTTTTACGACAGCACAAAATTTTCATTTGTTAGTAATATTCCATTGTTTACTTCATTAAGAGATATCAATGAGTACACCATGGTCCATTTGTTAAC
>JABDLV010000102.1 GCA_013001815.1 Bacteroidia bacterium | reverse complement strand
CCCAAACTACTATTTGGGTCCGGTAACTGGTTCTATATGTGATAGTTTAACAACTGGAATAAATGAACTCGAACACAATTTTAATTTTTCCATTGCACCAAACCCAAGTGCTGGTACTTTTAAACTCATGTACCTTTTGCCTCAAAACAAAAGTGGTACATTAAGAGTGTATGATGTAACAGGCAGAGAAGTATACAGTATGCGTTTACCACCTTGGAGTACAATGCAGAATTTAAATTTAAGTACACTGCCTAATGGTATATATCACACCACTATAACTTCAGATATTTATCGGGTGAGTAAGAAAATTGTGATTCTTCAATAACATTTTTCTTTACTATTCAAATAGTAATATCATTTCAGAAAATATCAAACTGGTGCTAACAAGGTATATAGCAAATAGGGTGCTTTTACTTTTAGTGATGGCTTGTACAAGCAAGCAACACCGCCAAAACTTTGTTTTGGCTTTTATTTTTAAATATATTGTAATACGCAAAACAAAGTTTTGACTTCTGGTAACTGGAGAAGTGAAATAATTTCTACTACCCTACTTGCCATATACTAGAACGTTGGCAAACATTATGAAAACTGTCCTACTAATATCTATTGCCTTTTTATTGCAACTTGATTTGTTCGGACAAACTTTAGAAGGAACATTTACCGCAGACAAAGAATATTTTGCTATTTCTAAAGATTCCATAAAGTTTGAAATTGAAACTGTTAGTGCTTTCAGAGTAATCACCAGAGGAATTGGTAAATATGAGTTAATAGAGAATTTTTTAATTATCAAAACTTCGAAATATCCGGGGATTAAATCACGTGTTATTGATTCAACCCATACCGATTCTGACATTATTAATGTTCATGTGGGAAAATTAAAATTGATACCCAATATTCTAGGTAAAGACATCAATGGAGAAATGGTTAAAGCATATAAACTTGATGAAAATGGGGTCTTTTCAATTTTGCCTAAAGACAACATAGCAACAATAGAATTTTCAACTTTAAGCCATGACCCATTAACAACTCAATTTAATAAAGGCTTTAACTATAGAGTAGAAATAGCAGAAGGCGTGACAATTGAAAATCAAAATGTAGTTTTCGTAGTTAATGAAAATAGCAATAACTCAATAGGATTAACTCTATTGGATATTAAAGCAGAAGACAAGGAAATTACATCGGCTAAAAAACTTTATAAACTGAAAAGAAAAAAAGGGAAATATACTTTTTGGACTCAAAGTCTAACAAGAAAATAAAACGATTTGCCAACAATGGCTAAACACAATTAATTTTCTGTACCTGATACTGCGGTGGTAAACGCAAAGTTGTTCGCCTTGCTGGCGGAACGGCCTTTACGCAAAAAAGGCAAACAACATTGCTTTTAAAAGTTCCTGCAATGCGCATCAACTTGTTTCACGCCTTGTCTTTGTATATTAAAATTGTTTCACAAATTAATGCCCATTGCTTTTTAGTTATTTATTATCTTAGTGCAAGCGCGAAACAAATTAACTGCGCTTAGCCACAAAACGTTGGCAGTAATGCGAACAAAAACAATGGACAATTACTTACTCGACTTAATAGACAGAATGAACGACACCAGTGACCAAATAATGGAACCTGGATTTGAGAGCAGTAAGACAATTTCGTGGAAAGCCTTACGTGAAGCTGAAAAACTTGGCGATGTGAATCTTGTGTCTCAAATGATTGACTTCATTGACAATGAAAAAAACAAAAAGAGGCGAGACAAAGCATATTTCATTTTAGGTCATATTGCAAAAAACACAGACGACACTGAAGCAATGCAATATTTAATTCACAGAATAGACAAAGAAAAAGATAAATACATCATAAGTTCTCTGCTTAACCGAATAGCAGAACTGAACAAACCTGTCGGGACTGACTTAAAACCGATAATTAACGCAACAAAAAACGGCAATTGGTTGATAAGACATAGTGCCATTCACGCATTAAAAAATTCCCAAGAAGAAATTGCTGAAAAAACTTTGATTAAAATATTGGATAATTCAGATGACCCAAAAGACTTGACATATTCAAATTCGACACTTAATAGAATTGGGACAGCAAATGCAATTCCTTACATAGAGAAACATTTAAGTAGTCGCAAACGAGATGTAAAGCACTCAGCAAAATTTGCCATCGAAGAAATCAAAAAAAGAAATGGCATTAATTGAAAAGCACGTACCGCCAACATCGGCTATACAAAAAGCGGGGCGATAACTAAACGCAAAATTTGTACATTTAATAAACAAAAATTTCGGTGGAGACTGGAGCGTGTACCTAACCCGCTCTTTGCATAGCCGAAAAACGTTGGCAACCATAAAGCCTTACCTAAACATAATATGAAATACTTTTTAATACTATTGATTTCAATAACTTGTTTTCCGGGGATTTTATTCTCACAAAATATCCCGCATGAAAAAGAATTCAAGAAGGGGCATATACTAATGGCTGACAGTACAGAGCTGAATGGCTATTTGAATTTTTATAAGAGTCATACTGGCAAAGTTAAATTTAAGGAATCAATAGATGGTGAATTAATTAAATATTCTCCAGATGAAATAGTCAGCTTCTCGATTGATACTGTTGTATTTGAAAGCTTAAAGGACATAAAAATTATTGGCCCATTAGGTGCATCTACACCAGTAAAAAAATGTTTTGGGGAATTATTGACTTCAGGAAAAATATCGATAAACTTAATCTACTACATTGGGCACGACCCTTTTGCTGGTTCAAATAAATACTACTTAAATTTTTGCTTGACAAAAAAAGATAGTAGTGAAAACTTAACTATCTGCATTCCTTATAATCAAAGACTCAAAATGAATAGGATAGAAAAAGAAAAAAAGAAATTAATTGAGTTTTTAAATGCACCTGAAGAAATTAACAATTTAATTAACTCTATGACCCGTGAATCTGGTTTAGTTGAAACTGTTGAAATTATAAAGAAATACAATTCAGAACTATAAGATTACGGTTGCCAACAATGGCCAAACGCAATTAATTTTCTGTACCTGATACTGCCGTGGTAGGCGCAATTTGTTCGCCTTGCTGGCGGAACGGCATTGCGCAAAAAAGGCAAACAACATTGCTCTTTAAATTCCCTGCAATGCGCATTAACTTGTTTCACGCCTTGCTCTTGTATATTAAAATTGTTTCACAAATTAATGCCCATTGCTTTTTAGTTATTTATTACCTTAGTGCAAGCGCGAAACAAATTAACTGTGCTTAGCCTGAAACGTTATATGCAATTAATATTAACAGATGAATTTTGAAGAATTA
>JABDLV010000086.1 GCA_013001815.1 Bacteroidia bacterium | reverse complement strand
TTAAATCAATTCTTAATCATTACATAGGTGAACCACCAACAATGGTTATGCATAAAGGAAAGCAAATAACTCCGCAAAAATATTTGAGTGATGTATGTAAAATTAGTCCGGATGAGTATGTGGATTTTATGTCTTTGATGGAGGTTCCATATTGGAGTCAAGCAGAATATGATGTGCCGGACAACTGGTGGAATTCTGATGACTACTATAATGTGCCGTTGGATGTGTTTATGACTGCATTGAAAGAGAGTTTAAAAGAAGGGTATTCCATTAGTTTAGGTGGAGATGTTTCCGAAAGTGGAAGCAGCCAGAAGCTAGGTGTGGCAGTGGTTCCAAGCTATGACATCCCTTCAGAATATATAGATGAGAATGCCAGACAAATGCGTTTTAGTAATGGAAGTACAACAGATGATCATGCGATGCACTTAGTTGGGTATTTAGATAGAGAAGATGGAACCTGGTTTTTATTGAAAGACTCGGGTAGTGGAGCACATAATAATCAGACCAGTAAAGGGTACTGGTATTACCATGAAGATTATGTTAAATTAAAAATGATGTCTTTTACCGTGCATAAAGATGCAGTGGCAAAAATACTAGAGAAATTCCCTGAATATTCTTCTAAATAATTATTGGTGTTGAACCATTAATTTTTGATGATACACTGAATCTACAGATTTCAATTCTACAAAATAGATACCATTGTCTAAGGCAGTGGTATTTATTTTTGTGCTTATGTCATCTACTTGTTGTGACGAAATTAGCTTACCATTAAGATTGTACACATTCACATTCATTGGTTCTTTCTTATTCCATTCAATGTTTGTGTATTGTGCAGCAGGATTTGGATACATCACAAAACCATTAGCTGCGATTACGTCTTCAACTCCTATTGAAAAATCTTCCGGAACAGTAAGTGTAGAAGAGTATATATTATCACCCGAAGCTGTGTTACTGCTATTTGATGCATTAAACGCTCCATAAAACGTAACATCTCCTGTTCCTGTCATAGGAGCAGTCCAATCAAAACTCCAGGTTGCAGTTCCGCTGGGATGAGCATTTCCTATAGAGGTATGCGTGACAGAGCCGCCTCCATTGGTAAATTTAGTTGTTGATGTATTCGTTAATTGTAAAGTACCTAAAAATGTACCTGTCATATTTTGAGGAGAAATTTCAAAACCAAATTTCACTCTTCCTACTTCTGTAATGCTACCGGTAATGGTATAGGTTTGTCCCGGAATGTACCCACCAATTGGAATGGTTGAGGTTATTAATCCGGCTGCCGGGGTAGTAGAGCCGGCATGGCAACCAATCGTGTTGCATGTTCTTCCGCCAAACTGACCGGGTGCTCCGGTATTTGCACCTGGTGAACCGGTACTTCTGGATATTAATTGATTATCGTTTACAATAAAAAGGCTGCAAATAGCCAATGCGCTGGCAACAATTAATTTTAATTTCATGGCAAGTTCAAATTTGAGTATGGCTAAAAATACAAAGCTCTTTTTATATAAAAATGATTTTTGTTAATTAATTCAATCAATTGTTCATATATAATAAGATTAACAAAAGATGGATAGGTAATAACAGGTATATGCCTATAATGATATGAAGAATTAAACTTGGTTTTGACAAAGGGCTTTTGTCCCTATATCCTATAATACTTAAGAACAATGGAATTAAAAATATTGCAAATAAGAATAACTGGATTTTAATTGAACCGGCAACAATGGAAGGTGATAAACCATTGGAAGAGCTCTTGGGAGACGTTAGATCTGTTATTTCTAAGTCAAGCCACAACTTTTGAATACCTAATAGCAGTGCGATGACTATTGAAATTATCGGCAAGAACTTCTTGATTTTCATCACCAATTAAGATCTAATAAATTAGACTATATCCAAAGCTTTAAACTTACTGCCTAAAATTTTATTCGAATCAGCTCCCAGCCAATTGGAAAGAACAGTAGAATAGACACTTCTAAAATCTACTTGATATTTGAGGTCGTTATTATCCAGATTTCTTAAATCTGGTGTGTCATTATAAAAACCGGCATTTTTTAGTGAACCACCTATAATGGTTACATTATTAGCTGTACCATGATCAGTTCCTCTGCTGGCATTTTGAGTTACCCTTCTTCCGAATTCTGAAAAGGTTAATATGATAGTGTCTTTGAGATTATCTGTGTTCTTTAAATCTTGAACCAATGCACTTACCGCATCAGAATAAATGTTCAGCAGTCTTCCATGCTTACCGTTTTGACCCACATGCGTATCAAATCCTCCGTGCGAAGCATAGTATACCGAGGTACTGCTTCCACTGCCAATTAACTGGCCTATAGTTTTAAGTTGTTTGCTCAACATGCTTTGTGGGTAGTTAACTGTTGATTTGTATGTTTTCGATTTATTAAAAATATAGTCGGCATTTTGTACCGTTTCTGTTAATACTTTATGTAGAAACAAACTATTATCTGCACCAACTCGTTGCTCAGAAGCGTGACTAGACAGGGCTTTGATGTATGTATGATTGGTATTTTCGTAAAGTAATTTGGCATCTTTAAAAGACATTCCTTTTACTTGATCTCCTTTCATTGCCAAGCTTAATGAATCATCAATTTCAATTGCGTCTAAAGAGTTTTTACAATTGCTTGGGCAATCAGAATCTAAATATCTGCCAATCCAACCGGTGTCTAAATATTCATCACTTCCGCTTGCACTTTGCCAAATATCCATAGATCTAAAATGACTTCTATTTGGGTTTGGGTATCCAACGCTATTGATAACGCTTACTAAGCCTTCATCATATAATTTTTTAAGACCTTCCATTTTAGGGTGCAGACCCATATCGTCTGTTAGTTTAAACGCTTCATTCTTTGTGATGCCAATAAAAGGTCGGCTTTTATAATAAATATCGTTTTGATAGGGGATAAAGGTGTTTAAACCGTCATTACCACCGGCCAGTTGAATGACAATAAGTCTTTTTCCATTAGTGTTCTGAGCAGTTAAGTTATTTGGACTACACGAAATAAACTTAGGTAACATAAGAGATGCTGATAAAACCGATGAGCTCATTATAAATTTTCTTCTATCCATAATCATTTATATTAACTGAAATTCTGGCAATGACATTACATGAATCATTAGATTCTTTATTCTGTCCTTGTTATTTGAGGCTGAAGCAAAATCGCTTAATAATTTCTTATCTATTGTTTCATGTGGTGCAACAATAAGTGCATCTAGTACCTTTTGAGTTAAGTCTTCCTCTTTAAAATTTGAAAAGATATTGTACATGGATTGCCAATCAGCATTGAGTTTCAATTTTTCATAACGACTCTTTTTCTCATCAAATGCTTTTGAATCTCTGCTTTCTAAACCCGGTTTCACAGCGTATTTAAAGGGATATTCTTTAAACATCATTAAGGGAAGCTTCAATCTCAGCATGAGAGTACTGCTGTCAATCCAGTCGCGGCCGCCTTTCCAGCCGGCTACGTTGGGTGGAATAAATAATACCTGTCCCATTAATTTTTGACTGGTTAGCATAAACTTCTTGTTGTTAAAAGAAGCATTAAACATTCTTTGATAGCGAGTGAGCAATTCAACCGGTGAAATAATTTTACTGCCAATATTCTTTTCCTGGTAAAACCAATTGGCAGTTAACATGTGCTTCATCAGTTTTGAAATTTCATAGTTTGAGTTGTAAAACACATCGCTCAATTCTGCAACATACTTTTTATTTACTTTTTCATTGACAAACTCCTTGTATAATTTTGTACAGATATAGTTTGAAGTTTGCTTATCTTTTAAAAGCATGTTTAAGATATCTTCTCCTCCAAAATTGCCAAGTTCCTTTCTAAACATTTTGGTACCACCATCATGCTGCCTTTTATTGAAGTAGAATTGTGCTTTTAAATTTACTTGCCATCCTGTAAAGGCTCTGGCGGCCTCTTTTATATCGTTTTCCGAATAATTGCCAATACCCAGTGTAAATAGCTCCATTACTTCTCTGGCAAAGTTTTCATTGGGTGAACGCTTTTTATTTTCTTGATTGTTTAAGTACAAAATCATTGCAGGGTCTTTGGC
>JABDLV010000070.1 GCA_013001815.1 Bacteroidia bacterium | reverse complement strand
TTGTATTGAGTATGTGCGCTCTAGCAACAATCTATTATTTCGGATTTTTGTTGTTTAATGGAATCCGGTTTCGTGATATATTCAAGCGCCATGCATATAAACACACAAATGCTAAAAGAGTAATTGGCACAATAGGATTAGGATTTGCATTGTCTGCAATAATAATTGGCGTACTTTTTAAACTTCAGTTTTGGACAGGAGCCGAATTCAACTTATTAATTGGTTTCATATTTACTGGAATAATTTTTTTAATCGCTTTCCCTTTCTATTTGCGGAATAAAACAGCGTTTTACAATAGAATTATTAAAAGAATTTTAATCATCAGTAGTGTCGGGTTAATGGCATACGTAGTTCCAACCGATTCATTAGTTGATTTATACCATGGACATAACCCTGAATATGCAGAATTGTATAAGAAAAGACTTAAAGACCGGGACAATGTAGAGCTGCAAGAAGAATTATACAAAATGGAACGGGAGATAGAGGAAGCAAAAAGACAAAACGATAATTAAAAAACAGACCTTAGCAAAAATTACAAATAATGAAAGCAAAAGATGCCTTACAACGATTGCAAGATGGGAATAAGCGATTTGTGTCAGATAAACTTGACGGAAAATTAAATAACTCAGAAAGAAGAAATGCCTTAACCGGTGGTCAATCACCTTATGCCATTATATTGAGTTGTGCAGACAGTCGTGTGGTGCCAGAGTTAGCATTTGACACCGGACTTGGAGAGATTTTCGTTGTTCGTGTTGCCGGAAATGTTGCGAATACAGAAAGTATTGCAAGCATTGAATATGCAGTTGCTCATTTAGGCACAAAACTGATAATGGTGTTAGGTCACGAAAGTTGTGGTGCAGTAGCAGCAGCCATTGCGGGTGGCGATAATGGCAATAATTTAAATTTACTGCTTGCTCAAATTAATCCGGCAATTGAACTAGCGGGTGAAAAAGCAACAATAAACACGGTGGTAAGAAAAAATGCAGAGTTTGTAGCATATGAATTAACCGTTCGTTCTTCTATTATAGCGGATGCAGCAAATAACAAGGAATTAGAAATTGTATCTGCATATTATAATTTAGATAGCGGCAAAGTAGACCTATTGTAGTCAAGTTTTTTTATTAATTAAATCATTCCATATACCAGGGACCACAAATTTCCATCTCACTTGCTTGGTAATGAAAATACTTACTTACATACTGTCATTAGTTCTTAGCGCATTTGTATACTTTATGCATGCAGCATACATGACAGTTTCTGCAGGATTAATTTCATATTGGCCTTTAGTCAGTGTTGGTTTTGCAATACTGATATTTGGATTTTTGAGTTGGTTCCATTTTTACAAACCCAAAACCGGAGCCATATTACTTACTTTGGCATTTATAGGAATGTACTTTTCTTGGCCGGTTCTATTAATGATAGAATACTTCAGTGAGTCTGATTATAACCCTTCTCCAATTGAATTTCTTACGCCATTAGTTTTAGGAGGACTCTTAATATTTCTGGTTTGGAAAAGCAAAAATACTAAGCTAAATAAATGGATTAATTTGGCATTAGCAGTACCACCGGCCCTATTCGGACTTTATGTTGGTGGATATATGCTTATAAGAATGTTTGGATTAAACTAGTGCTGCAAAACTGGTTACCGCCAAGTACTCTGGATAAGCAAAGGTCTTTTTGTATATTGTAACTACGCTCAAGTACTCATAATTACAAATCGCTTGAGCAATAAAAATCTTAAATACTTAATTAATGGATAAAGCATTACAAACAATGATCGCCAACATGCCAGAGAAAACTGGAAAGGCGTTGGAAGAATGGATTAGGATTCTAAATGCACAATCATTTTCAAAACATTCAGAAGCTGTTAATTTCCTAAAAACGAAACACAAAGTCACACATGGATTTGCAAATACTATTGTAGCCCTTTCAAAAGAAGATGATTCTAGTGAAGACGATTTGATAACGGAACAGTATAAAGGCAAAGAAGCACTACTTCCTATTTATAAAAAATTGATTGTGTACATTAAGACCTTAGGAAAAGATGTCAAAATCTCACCTAAAAAAGGAAGTGTAAGCATTATTCGAAAAAAACAATTTATACTGATTAAACCGGCAACAAAAACAAGGATTGATTTGGGATTTAAGTTAAAAGATAAAGCATTAACCAAAAGACTAGAAAACTCAGGACCCTTTGGAAGCATGTGTACGCATAGAGTACAACTTACAGATGCATCTGAAATTGACAAAGAACTCAAAGCCTGGATTAAAGAAGCTTATACCAAGTCTGTGTAAATTGCATTCATACTATAAATCTACCGGGAAATATGACCGAAATAAAAAGAAGATGGGAACGCTTGTCAGATGAAGATAAAACACAGACCAAAGAACAACTGATTCAATTTTTTGAAAATGAACGGGATGAAAAAATCGGCATTATTGCTGCAGATGAAATCTTAAACTTTTTTCTGCAATCGGCCGGAAGCAAACTGTATAATATGGGCGTTGAAGATGCTAAAAAGGCAATCAAAAATCGCCATGAGGAACTCAAATATGATTTAGATGATTTGCTTGACGTGTAAAAATGACATTCCAAAATAAAACCTGTAAATGAAAACAACCATATTTATTCTGACTTTTTTATTAGCTGCTAACAACGTTTTTAGCCAAAAAAAATCCCATCAAATTTATAACGCCAAAGGCAAAAAGGTTAGTTATAATAAAATGATAAAAACCCTTGCAAAGCAAGACATCATTCTATTTGGCGAATTACATAACAATCCAATATCACATTGGCTGCAATATGAAGTTACATCCGATTTGCATAAAAATCGAAAACTAATTTTGGGTGCAGAAATGTTTGAAGCCGACAATCAGTCATTCTTAAATGATTATATAAACAAGGTAATTACTTATGAAGAATTAGATTCATTAGCCAGGCTATGGCGCAATTACAAAACAGATTACGCTCCCTTGGTTGATTTTGCAAAAGAAAACAACCTTCCATTTGTAGCTAGCAATATCCCAAGAAGGTATGCCAACCTGGTTTACAAAAAAGGGTTTGGTGCACTCGATTCGCTTTCAACGGAAGAAAAATCCTGGATTGCCCCCTTGCCTATTCCATTTGACAGTGAACTACCAACGTACCAAAAAATACTAACTGACATGGGTGATCATGGCAGTCCTGAATTGGTACAAGCACAAGCCACCAAAGATGCAACCATGGCCTATTTTATATTAACCAACTACAAAGAAGATTTTCTGTTTTTACATTTTAATGGTGCATATCATTCCGATTTTTATGAGGGGATTTTATGGTATCTGAAAAAAAACAAGGATGACAAAATGTATGCTACAATTTCTACAGTATCACAGAAAGAGGTTGGCAAATTGCAGAAAGAAAATTACGGCAAAGCAGATTATATCATTTGCGTAACGGATAACATGACAAAAACATATTAGATTCTGTTCTTCAAAATTTATCTTTATAATTAGCCTATATTAAAAATTGAATGTACCCCTATCACAACAAAATAAAACAACGAATAAAGAACAATGAGCTTGTGAGATATGAGTTTGTAGATGAATACAATTCGATTAAACCTTGTTTACTGTTGCATTTTGAAACGGAGCCTAAACTGAGACCGATTAGAGAACATCGTTTTAATGAATACGAAGAAATTTTAAAAGGGGTTGTGAATACTGAATAAATAATAGTGAAGCAAAACATACCATGATTCCAATTCACACAAAATACTCCGAAACTGAACCATTGGTTTTTCCGGATGCAATTATACTAAGAGTTTTATTATCAGGGAAACACACAAATGGAAATCTAGCGGTGTTTGAAGATATTGTAGAGCCGGGTGTTGGTCCACCAAGACATATTCATAAGGAACAAGATGAAACCTTTTTCTTTTTAGAAGGAACCTTTGATGTGGAAGTAGACGGAAAGCTGCACCACATGAGTGCCGGTGATGTGGCATTTATACCAAGAGGAACTATCCATGCATTCAAAAATGTTGGGAAAGATAAAGGGAAATTGCGTTATATGTTTTCTCCGGCCTTAACCATGGAAGAAATGTTTAGAGATTTTCATAAGGTCACTGAAACAGGAGAATTGGCTATGGAAAAAATGAATGAAATATCTCAGAAACACGGACAAGAAACCGTTGGGCCACCTCTGTAGTTTTAATTTTTAGCTTTGAGACATTACCCTTCTGAAATAATTATATTGCATTAAATTGAATAGATGCTCTTTAACTCAATAGATTTTGCAATTTTTTTACCCATAGTATTTGCACTCTACTGGTTTGTGGTAAACAAAAACTTGAAGTTGCAAAACGCTTTAATTGTTGCGTCTAGTTACTTGTTCTACAGTTTTTGGGATTGGAGATTTCTGGCCCTGATTATTATTAGCACCCTTGTAGATTACATTGTAGGATTAAGACTCGGCAAAGAAGAAAACAATACCAATAGAAAACTCCTGCTCTGGACAAGCATCATTGTTAATCTCGGATTTTTAGGGTTTTTTAAATACTACAATTTCTTTCTTGAAAATTTTATCACTGCGTTTACTTTTTTCGGATCGGAAATAAGTGCCAATTCATTAAATATAATTTTACCCGTTGGAATCAGTTTTTACACATTTCAAACTTTAAGCTACACCATTGATATATACAAGAGAAAACTACAACCCACAAAAGATATTGTAGCTTTTGCAGCCTTCGTTAGTTTTTTCCCTCAATTGGTGGCAGGTCCCATTGAAAGAGCCACCAATTTAATTCCGCAGTTCTGTGCCAAACGCGAATTCAATTACAGTAAATCAATAGATGGCTTGCGCCAAATACTTTGGGGTTTGTTTAAAAAAGTAGTCATTGCAGATAATTGCGCTGAATATGCCAATGCCATTTTTAATAACTCTGCAGACCACTCAGGTAGCACACTGGTTTTAGGCGCCCTGTTTTTTACCTTTCAAATTTATGGCGATTTCTCGGGTTATTCAGATATTGCAATAGGAACCGCGCGTCTGTTCGGTATCAACTTAATGAGAAATTTTTCCTTCCCTTATTTTTCCAGAGACATTGCAGAGTTTTGGAGAAGATGGCACATTTCACTCTCTACCTGGTTTAGAGATTACTTATACATTCCATTAGGCGGTAGCAGGGGCAACGCATGGAACAAGATTCGAAATATTTTTATCATTTTTTTGGTAAGTGGTTTTTGGCATGGAGCAAACTGGACCTTTATTATTTGGGGTGCCTTAAATGCGCTTTACTTTTTACCGCTCATGCTAACGAAGCGAAACCGAAAAAATATAAACATTGTAGCACAGGGCAAACTACTCCCCAGCATCAGGGAGGTCTCTCTCATGTTATTAACGTTCGGCTTAACCGTGTTTGCCTGGATTTTTTTCCGGGCAGAAAATATTGGACATGCCTTTCAATACATTTCGGGAATATTTAACAACGCAGAGTCTTATATAATGTTAGGTGTTTATTGGCAATACAAAAGAATGATTTTTCTCATCGTACTATTTTTAATTGTTGAGTGGATTGGCAGAGAGCATGAGTACGCGCTGGAGAAAATCGGATTGACTTGGAATAAAATTCCACGCTATTCCATGTATTATGTAATAATAGCTGCCATAATATGGTTTGGTGGCAAGGAACAAGAGTTTATTTACTTCCAATTTTAATTATGAAAAGCTTTTTAAAAAAATTGGTCGGTTTCTTATTCTTTGCTTTCGTTATTTCATGCGTTCTCATAGCAAGTATAATTGCATACTATGGCACTCAAAATTTGCCTGCATTAAATTTTACCGATAGTTATTCATTTAATGAAAAGGTGCTTTTCTTAAAAAAACAAAACTTAAATCCTCAAGTAATTTCTATTGGCTCTTCTATGACACTCAACAACTTGCATTCAGAAACGGTTCTAACAGAATTGCAAACCAACAGTTTTGCAAACACGGCATCATGGGGAATGAATCTGCAAGAAGATTACAGATTATTAAAACTGTTTGATGAATTGTATGATTTAAAGAAAGTAATCATTGTAAGTAATGTGATAGACTATACACAAATTAGTAAGCGCATCGATTTTGATTTTATAAGGCATTATTTACTCCATGACCCAACATACACGGCATTATCCTTAGTCAAAAATCTTGATTTAAAATATTATGGTAAAAACATTAAATATGCTCAGTACGTCAGAAATTCTACAAATGAATATGAGTATTTAGGTTACGATCCATATGGAATGGTACAGCTGAAAGGAGAGAACTTTAATATCAATGAAAAAAGATGGAGTCATTATAATTTAAGAGGTAATAATATACGCGAACAAGAATATGTTTATCTGGATAGTATCTCTATATACTGCCAACAAAATAGTTTAGAGTTGTATTACTTTCAATCTCCTTATAGAGATGGGTTGAAATCTAAATTTAGTGCGAACGAAATGAATGTTCTAAATGCACATATAAATAGAATTCAAAGCACCTTAAAAGACAATCAGTATTTTGTAAACAGTACAAAAAGCAGCTGGAATGATTCGCTATTTGTTGATGCCATGCATTTTAATGAACAGGGTGCTAAACAGTTCACTAAATTTTGTTTTGATGAGGCCATTCAGCTCAAAACTAAATGACAATATCAACCCGGCTAACTTGCCCACATCATAGCTTTTTGTAATTTTAATTCTTTAGCAGAAAGACATAGGAATACACCTGTTGGTGATTTAACGTAACCTATCAATTGTTAAGAGAAATAGAATGATTAGAAATTTTTTATTTCATAGAGTAAATCCACAAAGAGATCCCTTATGGGACCCTATGGATGTTGCCTTATTTGAAAAGTGCATAGAGCACATTTCAAACAAATATGATGTTGTATTATTTGAGGACCTTGCTCTTGATACTGATGCGTTGAAACAGAATAAAGATTACGCCACCATTATGTTTGATGATGGCTATAAAGATAATATTGAATATGCCTTACCCATTCTAGAAAAATATAATGTAAAGGCATCCTTTTATATTGTTACCGATTGCATTGATAACAATATTCCAACCTGGACAAATATTCTAGAGTATTTATTTCAAAATACCAAAGGTGATGAAATCAATCTGCCATTTGATTTCTTACCGGAAGCTTTGCAAATCGGAAAATTCTCAGATACAAAAGACAGACTATCATTTGTATCCGATTTAAAGCCTTATTTAAAAACGCTGGTTCATAGCAAGAGAGAAGTGGTACTTCAATCAGTGAGAAAAACATTTTCAGATGTTGAATTACCGGAAATCATGATGAGTTGGGGGGATGTGAAAAAACTCAAAAGCCATGGACACTATGTTGGCAGTCATACAGCAACACATAGTATGCTGGGAAGCATGGAAAGTGAACAGGATATTGAACGAGAATTGATAGATTCAGGAAACAAAATCAAATTAGAACTGGGTTATTTTCCCTTAACCATTTCTTATCCTGTTGGTAGTTATGACCAAAGAGTAAAGCAACTCAGCGAAAAAACTGGATATAAAATTGGTTTGGCGGTGAAACAAGATGTGTATGATCCTGCAAAGGATGACTTGTTTGAAGTGTCAAGAATTGAACTGTATAATGAACCCTGGTTTAAAACAAAAATGAGAATCTCAAATTCCTTAGAGGATCTTAAAAAACTAATTAAATACAAATGAAGCTTTTACTGTGGATTGGTAACGAACCTAGTCAAAAGGCGCTGGCAAATAAGCTTGCTGAAGAATTTGATATTATTGGAATTGTTACTGAATCCAGAATAAGTAAAAGGAAGATTACACTGAGAAAACTCTATTATTATATTTATGAAAAGATTTTTCTTTCAGAAATAAATAATGCCTGGTTCGAAATGAAAAATTATTTCGACCAAAAATATTCAGCCTACCCCACCGCTAAACGATTGGATGTCGAAAATATAAATGCTGAAGAAGCCTATAATTTCTCAAAAGATTTAAATCCTGATTTAATTATTGTTTCGGGTACCCGACTCATCAAAAGCACAATGCTTTCAATACAATCACAGAAAGGAATACTGAATCTTCACACCGGTGTTTCTCCTTTTATTAAAGGAGGACCCAATTGCACCAATTGGTGTATTGCAACTAAGCAATTTCATTTAGTTGGGAATACCATTATGTGGATTGATGAAGGGATAGACTCAGGAAACATTGTAACAACAGAATTTACTCCTATAGATTGGAAACTTCCTTTACTTCATATTCATATTTCTGTAATGGAACATGCCCATAGATTATATCAAAAAGCAATACGCTTCATTGTAAAAGGTGGAAATTCAAATGTAAAACAAGAGAGCTTGGGCAAAGGCAAGACTTATTATACCAAAGATTGGCGATTAAAAAACAAGAAAGATCTGATAATGAATTTAAGGGAAGCTCAAAAGAACCTAAGCCAGGAAGAAATTCAAACAAAGCAGGATGACTATCAAACAATTGAAATTAAAATTTAATAAAAAGCATTTCACTAAATATATGGAATGTAATACATTTGCTTGCTATGAAAATTAGTGGAATTACGTTTGGTAAAAACGTAAGCAAACTTTACTACCCCATTAAACCGGCAATAGAATCTATTTTACCTGTTGTAGATGAAATGATTATTGCGCTCGGCAAGGGAGATGCAGATGATAATACATTAGAGTTGAT
>JABDLV010000058.1 GCA_013001815.1 Bacteroidia bacterium | reverse complement strand
GAGATGTAGCAGGCATTAAGGCATCGCTGCGCGGAATTGACATGTTGCTGGCCGAGGATTTAAATATTAAAGTAGTAGCATTTGCGGAAGGGGAAGATCCTGATTCATTTGCACAAAAAGTACAACCGGGAGAGTTAAAAGAATTTCTAAATGAAAATGCTGTAGACTTTGTTGCATTTAAAAGTTCATTGCTTTTGGAAGAAGTCGGGGATGATCCGGTGAAAAAATCTGCACTGATACAAGATATTGTTGAAAGCATTAGTAAAATTCCAAACAGCATTAAACGAGCGCTTTATTTAAAAAATACTGCAGAAAAGTTAAATATTGCTGAAGAAACGCTGCAGCTTGAATTAAATAAAGCAATTAGGAAATCTGTAAAAGTAGTCAGAAGGGAACAGGAATTAGATGAGGTAATAAAACCATTGGTAGATCACTCTCAACCAGTAGAGGAAGCAAGCAATGCAGAGAAACAAGAAGAAGAAATTATTAGATTGCTTTTGCACTATACATATGATGAGATTGAGTTAGATGATGAACATGCAGACACATCGGTAGAAAAGAAAAAAATTTCGGTTGTAGATTTTTTAGTGCATGAGATTTTGCAAGATGAGTTGGAGTTTGAAAACACAACGTACAATGCTATTTTTAAATTATTTGAAAACGCAGTGCAGGCAAATCAACAATTAAGTCAGCATGAGTTTACAAACCATTCACAAACGCATATTCAAACTACTTGTATACGTCTATTAAGCTCTCAGTATAGCTTGAGTGAGAATTGGGAAAAATTAGAAGTGGTAATTCCAACGGAAAAATCTCTTTTAAAGCAATCTGTCTTTGGTGCAGTGTATCATTTAAAATTGAAGAGAGTACAATTAATGATAGAAGAAAACCAATCAAAAATGCAGCAGAAAGTAAAGGCGGATGAGGATTACACCGATGAACTGAAACTGCAAAGAACACTTGAAAATATTAAGTCTGATCTGACAAAACATTCACAAATTGTTGTGGTTAAATAGGTGAAAGATGAGCTATTTTGAAATTACACGATTTTAATACGTCACTATTTTTCATAAGTGTACTGATTTGTAGGGATATACACCCGAATGTCTGGTATTAAAAAATTTTGATATTGCTGGTAAGGGGAGTTGACTCTTATTTATATAGTTCTTAAATTTGTAAATGATTAGTTTTAAGTGCATTTTAGGTATTACTTGATGTTTTAAAATAAGTCACACTCAAACCAAATTAAGCTTTTATCTCTCTTTTTTAAATTTTTAAAAAACCCTTTACTATGAATTTACTAAACCCAAAATTTAGCCAAATTTTTATTGCGTTAATTTTCGCACTATTGTTAACTCCATTTTACGCTTTATCACAAAATGATAATCCATGTGATTGTACACAAAGGTGGGAAGAAGGAGCGCACTGGAACAGTGACGGCTCCATTAATGATGCGCCAAACGCACCATCTGAAAATGGAATTATAAGATGTGGAAGTTCAGCTGAAACACAGTCACAGGTTGGACCACTTGCAAATTGTACTTATGATAGTGCATCTTTTGCAATTGATATATCGAGTTTTCCATGTGTTGAACCAAGTAGTGGAAATATTGTATTTCCACTAAATCCAACAAATGGTCAACCTATTATTTGGTTAAACTTTGATGTTCGACCGGATGCCGGCTCATTCCAAATTCAGATAAATGATAATTCAGGAGATAATGTTGCATGGGCTTTGTATTATTCAAATACCATCACATATGGCGTAAATCCAAACCCCAACGGGTTGGGAGTAGATTCTATTAGTGGTTCATGTTCTTCACTAACTTTAGCGGCATGTGGGGTTGAAAGTTCTAGCACTTGGAATACACTACCCGTTCCAAACTTTGGAGTAGCTACTAATTATTATATAGCCATTTGGGATCAGGATGCAGACGGAAATGTACAGGTTAATAATTTTAAGGCTCGATTTGGTTGTGGTGATGCAGACATTCTATTGTGTAATGTTTCAGCAGACACACCTATAGCACAATGTGATGCTAATGGAACGTATACATTAAAAATTCCTGTAAGCGGTATTAATGGGGAGTTTTATGCCTACGATCCAAATTCTAATAATGCAAACGGCTTGTCATCATCAGTTTGCCTAACTAATCCTGGTGCAAATCCTGCAGTAACAAGTGATACTTTGATTTTAACTTACAATCAAGGTATTGCATATAATGCAATAATATTTGAAGCTACAGATACTTTACCCGGTATATCAGTACCGAACGGTTCATGCCCTGATCCTTTAAACCCTGAAGGTTGCAAAGATACAATAGCAGGACCTGCACCAAATTGCTGCTTATTAGTTGCAAGTACAAATACATTTAATTCTGATTGTAATGGAGCAGACAATGCATCCATATTGGCAATAGGCACTGGAGGGGCGGCACCATTAACTTATGCATGGAGTGATGGTCAAACAGTAGCCCAAGCAATGAACTTATCTCCCGGTACATACACTGTAACCATTACAGACGCAAATCAATGTACTTCCACAGCTACAGGTTCAGTTTCAGAACCGCCTGCGCTTAGTGTTCTATGCATAGTTGGTCCAAATGGAAATATTTCTTGTAATGGGGGAAGTGATGGAGCTATTTCATCTATAAATACAGGTGGAACATTGCCTTATTCTTATCAATGGAAAGACTCAACCGGAGCACCAATTGGTGTAAACCTGCCAATCATTAGCGGTTTAACTGCAGGTGCTTATACTTTGGTTGTTACTGATGGAAATGGCTGTAAAGACAGTTGTTCTGTAACATTGACTGAACCAACGGTATTAACATGCAATATAGTTGGTGAAGATCCGGATTGTAATGGGGCAAGCACAGGTAGCGCAACAGTAACAGTAGGTGGAGGAACTCCGGGTTATGCTTATTTATGGAGCGATAATCAAACTACACAAATAGCAACAGGATTAATAGCAGGAACATATACGGTTACCGTTACCGATGCAAATAATTGTACAAAAGAATGTACAGTAACATTGGGTGAACCAAGCGCATTGAGTTGTTCTGCACAAGGAACTGACCCATTGTGTAATGGTGGAAATGACGGAAGTGCAATAGTGACTGGTGCAGGTGGAACGCAAGGTTATACATATATGTGGAGTGATAATCAAACTACACAAACAGCAACGGGATTAACAGCGGGAACATATACAGCCACTATTACAGATGCCAATCAGTGTACAAGCACATGCACAGTTGTAATAGGAGAACCAACTGCAATACAAACTAGCTTAACCCCTACAAGTTCAACGTGTGGATTTGCTAATGGGGCAGTAAGTTCAAATGTAAGTGGGGGAACACCAAATTATACTTACGCATGGAGTACTGGTGCAAGCACAGCGAATATTAGCGGTGTTTCTGCCGGTGCATATTCATTAATAGTAACGGATGCTAACGGATGTAAAGATACCATGAGTACTTCTGTAAATGATATAGGAGGTCCAAGTGTCACCGGCAGTGCAACCATGGTAACATGTAATGGCGGTCATGATGGTACAGCTACTGCAACAGCAATTGGAGGAACTGCAGGATATACTTATTTATGGAGCGATAATCAATCAACTCAAACGGCTATTGGTTTGTTTGCGGGAACATATACAGTTACAGTTACAGATGCTAATCAGTGCATGGCATCTACAACAATTGTGGTAAATGAACCAAGTGCATTAAGTTGCGCAACTCAAGGAACCGACCCATTGTGTAATGGTGGTAATGACGGAAGTGCAACGGTAACCGGTTCAGGGGGAATTTCTCCTTATACCTACTCATGGAGCAACGGTCAAACTGGATCTAGTGCAAGTGGATTAATAGCAGGAACGTATACGGTAGTTGTTATTGATGCGAACAATTGCACCAGCACATGTACAGTAACATTGGGTGAACCTAGTGCATTAAGTTGTTCTACACAAGGAACTGATCCATTGTGTAATGGTGGAAATGACGGAAGTGCAACGGTGACTGGTGCAGGTGGAACGACAGGTTATACATATATGTGGAGTGATAATCAAACTACACAAACAGCAACAGGTTTAATAGCAGGAACATATACAGCCACTGTTACAGATGCAAATCAATGTACAAGCACATGCACAGTTGTAATTGGAGAGCCAAGCGTATTGAGTTGTTCCACACAAGGAACAGACCCATTATGTAATGGAGGGAATGACGGAAGTGCAACGGTAGCTGGTTCAGGCGGAACAAGTCCTTATGCATATGCATGGAGCAATGGCCAAACGGGTGCTAGTGCAAGTGGACTAACAGCCGGCACGTTTACGGCAACTGTTACAGATGCAAATAATTGTACAAGTACGTGTACGGTAACATTAGGAGAACCTTCGGCAATACTAACTACTTTAACACCTACAAATTCAACTTGTGGATTTGCAAATGGTGCAGTAAGCTCAAATGTAAGTGGAGGAACACCAAATTATACTTACGCATGGAGTACTGGTGCAACCACATCGAATATAAGCGGTGTATCTGCCGGTGCATATTCATTAATTGTAACGGATGCAAACGGATGTAAAGATACCATGAGTACTTCTGTAAATGATATAGGAGGGCCAAGTGTAACAGCAAGCGGGACAAATTTATTATGTAATGGCGATAGCAGTGGAACTGCAACAGCAAACCCAACTGGCGGAACACTTGGATATTCTTATATGTGGAGCGATGGTCAAAGTACACAAACAGCTACTGGATTAGATGCTGGTACCTATACGGTAACGGTTTTCGATGCAAATCAATGCCAGGCATCTACTTCCGTAACAATTACAGAGCCTGGAGAATTAATGGCAAGCTGTAGTGTGTTAAATCCAATTCTTTGTTTTGGAGATGGAAATGGTGCAGTTGTCGCAAGTGCCACTGGTGGTACCCCTCCTTATTGTTTTGATTGGGGCTTATCTATTGGAAATTGTAGTGACTCATTAGAAAATTTAGGGGCTGGTAACTATGGAGTACTTATAACGGATGCAAATGGTTGCACGGCAACTTGTACAGTTACATTGGGAGAGCCAAGCTTATTGA
>JABDLV010000050.1 GCA_013001815.1 Bacteroidia bacterium | reverse complement strand
GAGCAAGCACGGCCAGCCCAATTATAGCCAGCGCCAATGGTGTAACGCAAAGTAACTTCCCGGCAGGGGGTTATTACGGAACTTCTAATCCTGGTCCGTTTGTATCTACAGATGCAAGTGGGTGTTTAACTTTTCAATTTCTGTCAGATGGTTCTGTTACAGAAGCGGGTTGGGAAGCGAGTATAACTTGTACTGATTCTGTAATTTGTGATGACCCTACGGCACTTACTGCTTTGAATATAACTGCAACATCTGCTGACTTATTTTGGACTGGTAGTGCTACAGCAATGACTTACTATGTACTTTTAGATACTGCAGGTTTTACCCCTACTGGAAGTGGAACCGCAACAACGTTTGCCGGCTATGCTGCAACTGGATTAACACCTGGTACAGCATATGATTATTATGTTTTAACTGATTGTGGTTTTGGGATAAGCAACTGGGTTGGACCATTTACATTTACAACGGCAAATTGCCCTCTAAATGTTATTCTTCCTGGTGACTCTACCATTTGCACCAATCAATCAATTACTCTTGATGCAGGAGCCGGTCCATATACTTACTTATGGTCTACCGGTGCAACAACACAAACCATTCTGGTTGATAGTGCTTCGCAAGGAGGTGCAGGAGTTTATACCATTTCCGTTACCGTAACAGACACAGCAAACGCTTGTTCAGATATGGATGATATTGTAGTAACGATTAGTACTTGTACGGGTATTGATGAAAACTATTCTAATATAGCTATACAGCTCTACCCTAACCCGAATAATGGTCTATTTTATTTAGACATTGAATTAGTTGAAGAAAGAGATGTGTTTGTAGAAATATTAGATGTTCAGGGGAAAGTAGTATTCAAGTCCTCAACGCATAAAAATGCAACCAGCATTTCAGAGAATATAGATATAAGCAATGAAGCTAAAGGTGTTTATTTCATTCAGATTTACAGTGATTTAGAGCGAATTACCAAAAGGATATTAGTTGAATAAGTTTATTTAAGTGATTAGAAGAGCCCGGAATAATTTTCCGGGCTTTTTTTTTACATTTATGCCACCTTAAACAGCTGATTTTAACCTTAAGCTTTAACTATGAAGATTTCTACTTTTTTGGTAGCCTTAATGGCTATTGTTCTTACCACATTTACATCAAACGCTCAAACACTTAATCAGCCAGCTAACTGGCCCGATACTTTATGGGCAATAACAGGAACTTATAATTTAGCCGGTTTTGCAAGTGACCCAACTACAACTGCTAACTTTTCATATGATGATGATGTAGCGGGTAACGTATCCCTTGCTGATGACATAAGTGCCGAATCTCCTGTAATTGATTTAACAGCGACATTTAACGCTAATGATATTTGGGTACAAGTAACATCTGATTACAAATTCAGGGCCTCTAATGATGATTTAGATTATGAGTATTGGGATGCTGATGCGACAATGTGGATCCCATGGGCTAACATTAACTCAAATTCATTTAATAACGATTATAAAACGTGCAGTAACTTGGTGTCAAACACAAGTTCTATTCTTGATATAAGCGGATTTACAGCCACCCAACTTTCCGGTTTTAAATATAGAATCAGATACGATGACCTTGCTTCATGGAGCTGGGGTTTTTGCATGAGCTCCCCTACTATCTTTTCTTCAGGTCCAGCGTCATGTGTTACTCCTAGTGCTTTAGGTATATCTAGTTTATTGGATACTTCAGTTACTTTGTCTTGGACTGAAAATGGAACTGCTACAATATGGGATATTGAGTATGACACAACTGGTTTTGCTGTGGGTACAGGAAACAATATTGATGGTGTTACATCTAATCCATATTCACTAACAGGTATAATGGGCAATACGACATATGATTTTTATGTTCGTTCTGATTGTGGTGCGGGTGATACTAGTCTGTGGGTTGGACCATTTAGTTTTACAACATTTTGTTCTCCGGTTGTGGCACCATGGACAGAAGATTTTGAAAATAGTGGCAACATTCCCGATTGCTGGTTACAAGGTGGTGCAAACCAGGAACCATGGATATTTGATACCGTTGCTGCTCATATTGGAAACTTTGGTGTAGTAAACAGTAGTAGCGCCAGTGGTGGTTATTTTGCATATGTGGATGATTCGCAACCACACAATTCAAATACTTTATTAG
This sequence comes from Bacteroidia bacterium, assembly GCA_013001815.1. Taxonomy (GTDB): domain Bacteria; phylum Bacteroidota; class Bacteroidia; order AKYH767-A; family OLB10; genus JABDLV01. Next base: position 1,561 of record JABDLV010000050.1, on the reverse strand, counting down.
TAAGCCCAAGAATTGATATAAGTACACTAACTGAACCTGAGCTTGCATTCTATGTAATAAGCAATAATGAAGGTCAAGCAAATGTAGATTTCTCCATTGATGTGTTTGATGGCACTATTTGGAATCTGGACTTCTACACTAGAAATACTAACACTACAAACAATGAATGGGAAGAAATTGTTGTGGATCTGAGTTCAATCACTTTTACCGGAAATATGCAATTGCGATTTACGGTTGACGAAAATAATGGTGGTGATTTTGCTGATGATTTATCTATAGATGATGTTACAATTAGAGAAGCACCAAGTTGCAAAGTACCTTTTGCATTATCGGCTTCAAACATAACTGGTGTATCTGCAGATTTAGGATGGAGCATTCTAGATTCAGCAACTTCATGGTACGTGGAATATGGTCCAATTGGTTTTACACCGGATAGCGGAACATTTGTTGTAGCAAATTCTAATCCTTACAATTTAAGTGGATTAATGCCAAGTACAGGATATGATTTTTATGTACAATCTATTTGTGGTACCGGTGATTCTAGTCTTTGGGTTGGTCCATTTTCTTTTACAACAGGTTGTTTAAGTGTGGTTGCCCCATGGAATGAAGATTTTGAAAGCGGTGGAATCATTCCGGTTTGTTGGAGTCAGGATTCACTAAACAATGAACCTTGGTTATTTGACACAATAGCCGGTAATGTTGGTGCCGGAGGAGTGTTGTCAGGTACAACAACGAGTGGCAATTACTTTGCTTATGTAGATGATTCAAATCCCAATAGTCAAAACACTGGATTGCTTAGTCCTTTTATAGATATTACTGGATTGACTTTACCAGAACTAACATTTTATGTGATTAGTAATTCAGGTACAGGAGATAATGTTGATTTTTCTTTGGATGTATGGGATGGAGCAAACTGGAACACCGGTTTTTATACAAGAAATACTAATACACTGAATGGCGGCTGGGAATTAATTACACTATATTTTACCGGCTTAACTATAACAGGTGACATACAGCTTCGCTTTACGGTTAGTGAACAAGGTGGTTTTGGAAACTTTCAAGATGATATTGCCATTGATGATGTGGATATTCATGAAGGACCTCCATGTCCTGACCCAACAGACTTAACGGTTACTAACATTACAAATTCAAGTGCAGACCTGGGTTGGTTAGAAATTGGCTCTGCAACTATATGGGATTTACAGATTGACACCAGCGGTTTTGGATTAAATACCGGAAGTGCAACTCTAACAGTTAACTCTAACCCTTACACCGCTTCCGGATTAATGCCAAATACGGCATATGATTATTATGTAAGATCAAATTGTGGAACAGATTCAAGTCAATGGGTAGGGCCATTTACTTTTACAACCGACTGCGATCCCCTACCTAGCCCATGGGTAGAAGAATTTGAAAATTTTGGTGCAATACCAAACTGCTGGAAACAAGGAGTAAGCAATAATGAAAGCTGGTTGTTTGACACAACAGGTGCTCATGTTGGAAATGCGGGTGTATGGAATGGAAACAGCCGCAGCGGTGGATATTTTGCTTTTGTAGATGA
>JABDLV010000036.1 GCA_013001815.1 Bacteroidia bacterium | reverse complement strand
CATACTGCAGCGCCTCAATGTCTTTTATTAAGTCGTTTACCTTTAAAGAGTTTGTACCGTCATAGATTCCGCGCATGTGTCCGTTTTCATCTATTAATATCATATCCTGACTATGAATAAAATCATGGTCACCTCCATCACCATCTCTCACATCTAAAAAATAACCGTGACGCGCAATGTCATAAATTTCTTTTTTATTTCCGGTGACCATAAACCACTTCCCATCAATTGCACCATATTGCTCTGCGTAATTTTTCATTACCCCTACAGTATCGTGTTTTGGATTTACAGTGTGGGTTAAAAATTTAACGTTATCAAATTCTTCAAATTCATTTTGCACACGCATTAGTTGCGTGCTCATTTTAGGGCAAATTTCTGCACAAGTGGTAAAGATAAAATCAGCTACATAAATGCTATTTTCAAAAGTGTTATTGGTTACTCTACTTCCATTATGCCCATCAAAAGAAAATGCCGGTATTTTATGGTAAATGGTATCTGTTGTTCCATTTGCGTTTTGCACTGCTTCTCTAGGGCCAAAATACGGCACTGTATCAACGCTGTGCTTACCCGTGTATAGAAATAATGCCCACATAGCCGGAACAAGTAAAATAGCAAGAATGACTATTTTTTTCATGAAAAAAGAAGGAGCTTTTCCAATAATTATTTATCCATTAAATGGATAAAATTGGCTTCAATAAGTGCAAGCACTATAAGGTAAATAATAAACACAAAAGGAAGTATTATGGAATACTTCATAGGAACTGTTTCTCCTTTTAAATGCATGAAGACAGCTACAATATAATACGCCTTAAATATCGTCAGTACTACAAAAATCCAAATTAACAAGGTTCTTGGGAATGCACTAGCATATACGCCTATTGCAACCTCTACAGCAGTTGCAATTAAAAGTATCCAAAAAGTTTTCCAAATTTTACTTACTCCTTTTGGGTCGTGGTGTTCAGGTACAAACTGGTTGTGTACATCACCAGTATAATAACCATGCTCTTCGTTATGCTCGTCTGCCATAATATTTTATTAAACTAAGTAAAAGAAGGTGAATACAAATACCCAAACTAAATCAACAAAGTGCCAATACAAACCAGATTTTTCTACCTGTTCATAATGACCTCTTTTTTCATAATCGCCTTTCAACACTTTTAGATATATGATAAAGTTTATTACAACTCCACTAAATACGTGAAATCCGTGAAATCCTGTGATAAAGAAAAAGAAATTGGCAAACAACGTATGTCCGTACTCATTCTCAATAAGATTAGCTCCCTTAATAAGAACCCCATCTCGCATTGCACCTTCTGCTGTGCCATGAATAAAATGATACCACTCCCATGCCTGTGAACCAACAAATATTAATCCACCTATTATGGTAAGCAGCATCCACATAGCTACTTTTTTATTATCTCTTTTATGGCCTGCATCTACAGCTAAAACCATAGTTACAGAGCTCATAATCAATATAAAAGTCATTAAGGCTACATATGCAAGTGGCAAATGTCCATCATAAAAAGGAAAATGCGTAAAAACGTCATCTGCTTTTGGCCAAACTTCAGCAAAGCGATGACGCATAAAACCGTATGCAATTAATAATGAAGAAAATGTAAAGGCATCTGAAACCAAAAAGAACCACATGTACATTTTACCCCAGCTTACGCCATATGGTGAAACACCACCACCCCACAAGCTTTTTGGTTTATTTACTGTTAAATCGGCCATATAATCTTCTTACTTTTTATTGATTAGTTGGGTTGCAATTTATCTGACAAAGAGCAAAAATACAAATAAATATATCCACATAATATCCAGAAAATGCCAAAATATGGATACTAATGAAATGCCCAAATAGTTATTCTGTGAATACTTGCCCTTTAAGCACTTAAGGTTGACATTTATAATAGCAATTATGGCCGCCACCATATGCCCCAAATGAACAACCGTTATGGCATATAAAAATGAACCAGATGGATTTCCATTAAAATAGATATTCTGTGATACCATTTGAGACCAGCCTAAAAATTGGGTAAAGCAAAAACCCAATCCTAAGCCAAGAGTTATCATCAAGGCCAAACGTGTTTTTTCTAAGTTGTTTTTCTTAATTGATGTAAGCGCCCAGTGCATTGTTAAGCTACTAATTAATATAAGCACCGTTGATACATGGAAAGCACTTGGTAAATCAAAAACCAACCAATTTTCCTGAGCTTGTCTTACAATGTACCCGCTTGTTAATCCCGCAAATAACATTGTCATACTTCCAATTGAAATATACAACAACAATTTTGAGCTGTGTATAAATTTTCCTTCTCCTTGTTTCATGCTAATAGGTTGTTCCATTTTATAAAAATTTGTCTAACAATAATCCGGCTAATACTACCGGTAAATAAATAAAGGATGCAAACATTACTCTCAAAGCTGTTTTGGAAGCTAACTGCTTATAGTGTGCAACAGATAGTACAAACATCATTATTCCCATTAATAACAATGAAACAACTAAAATGTTACCTCCAAAATTTAACCACAGTGGCATAAAACTTATTGGTATTAAACTAAAAGAGTAAAGCAAAATTTGAAATGCAGATTTTTTATCCTTGTAACCTGATGGCAACAAATTAAAACCTGCGCGTTTATAATCTTCATCTAACTTCCAGGCAATAGCCCAAAAATGTGGAAACTGCCACAAGAACTGTACACAAAATAAAAACCATGCTGCAGTTGTAAATGTTCCGGTAGCGGCTAAGTAACCTAGTAATGGTGGTACCGCACCGGGTATGGCACCAACAAAAACAGCCAAATTACTTATGCGCTTTAAAGGAGTGTAGATTACAGCATACATAACCAATGAAAACAAAGCCAATAATGCTGTTAGCGGATTAAATACAAACCACAAAATTGCGCCTCCAATGATGGCTAAAATTGCGGCAAAAATAAATGCCGGCATAGGTGAAAGCCTATCTGCAGCTAAAGGCCTTTCTTTGGTTCTATGCATGTTCTTGTCATGCTCTCTTTCTATTATTTGATTAAGGGCATTTGCAGAGCCTGCTACCATAAATCCGCCTAAACCAAGCAAAAATACGTTTACAAAATTGGCAGCATCTGTTAAGGCCCAAATATAGACCACCACAGATGACATGATTACTAATAAAGTTAAACGAGGTTTTGTTAATTGAATATAATCCCTCACGCTGCCAACTTTTACTATTGAGTTAATTAAAGAATATTCCTGATTCATAGAGGAAAATAAAGCAATGCAAACTTATTGAATAGGAATGAGTATTCAAATGATATTGAGGATTTGAAGCTGAAATCCTCTAATTAAATGGGTTTGAGCCTCGACAATAGGCTACATAATCTGTTGCCACAAAATCTTCAAATCCGAGCTGCCTTAGAATGGTAATAATTTGCCCTCTGTGAAATGTGCTGTGATTTAAACAATGCAAAATAACTTCATTAAAAGGGCTCATATATTCTTTTCCGGATGTGTTTTTGTAAGTCAACTCTTTTAATAAATCATTCTCGGTCATTTCTGAAACAAAATTATTGAGACTAACAGATGAGGCAATTAGTTCTTCGACTAATTGAGCTAAATTGCCATTAAACGATTTGCTTGGGGCCTCCGGAAAATGATCATGCTGCATACGATGCAACCACAATACTTGTGCATCTAAAATATGTAACAAGGTTTTAAAAATGGAAGGAAAGCTGCTTACAATATCCTTGGTTGCACTTTCTTCTCCCACTTCATTCACCATCTTAATGATAAGTTTATTTGCCCAAACATTGTATTTTGAAAAATCTACTAAGAGGTCTGGTTTCATTTTAAATGGTATTATTCAACAGATTTAATTGTAATGCTTTGTTCAAATATTTTTCTGTAGATGTTTTATGCAATGCACCCATGTGTCTAACATTGTGCATGTCTGATCCTAAAAAGTGCACCATATTATTATCAATCATTTTTTCACTTATTTTTTTTGCACCCTTACCATAATAACCACTTAAAGAATTCATATTTAATTGCATTAGTACACCTAACTCTATCATTCTTTGATATTCATCTAAATTATTAGACCAGAATGGGTACCTCTCAGGGTGCGCCAGAACAGGTTTATAGCCTTGCACTTGCATTTTAAAAATTAAGTCGTTTAAACTATCAGGAGGATTGATGAAAGAGACTTCAAAAAGCAGATAATTATCTCCAAAAGTTAATACGTTATTATTTTCAATTTTATTCAATAACCCCTCATCTAAATAATACTCACCAGCAGCTTCCAATTCCATATCTAATCCGGCATTAGCAACAGCTGTTTTTACTTTTTCTAAACCAGACAGGATAATTTCAGGTGTGTTCTTATAGTAATCACTCATAACATGAGGTGTTGTTACCAGTTTTCTGTAACCTAAAGCATGAAATGCTTGAATTAATTCTAAAGATTCTTCCACAGTTTTTACACCATCATCAATACCAGGAATTAAATGAGAATGCATATCGGCATTTAGAATAGAAAAATCTGCCGATGGGGTTTTTGAACCAGTTAGTTTATTTATTAGTGCTTTGAACATAGCTCATTGATTCTTTAAACCAATCATACGTTTTTTGCAAGCCTTCTTTTAATCTAACTTGTGGATGATAATTCAACATTTTCTCCACCAACTTAGTATCCGCATGCGAGCTTCTAACATCACCGGGTCTGTCTTCTCTGTGGTTGGCCGGAGTGTGAATTCCGGTTATTTCGCAAAGTGAATTGTAAACGTCATTAATACTTGTTGAATCCCCCAAAGCTATATTGTACACTTTGTTAAATGCTTCTGGCATAGTAGCTATTAATGCTTTAATATTTGCTTGAACCGCATTTTCAACAAAAGTAAAATCTCTTGTTTGCTCACCATCACCATTAATGTAAACAGGTGTGTTAGTTAAAAGCCCTTCTAAAAAAATTGGAATTGCAGCAGCATAGGGTCCTTTTGGATTTTGTCTTGGACCAAACACATTAAAATAACGTAACCCTATTATTTTCATGTTATAGGTTCGAGCAAACACTCCTGCATAATATTCATTGGTTACTTTAGATACTGCATAAGGTGATAATGGTGTTCCTTCTACTCCTTCCACTTTTGGAGATATTGTTGTATCTCCATAAACAGAAGATGAGCTTGCGTAAACTATGCGGTCAACATTAGCATCACGAGCTGCAATTAACATATTTATAAATCCTGTTACATTCGCATCATGTGTTGCTAAGGGGTTTTCAATAGATCTGGGAACAGAGCCTAATGCTGCCTGGTGTGAGAGCAAATCAACTCCTATACAAGCATCTCTACAGGATTTTAAGTCTGTAATATCTCCTTCTATAAATGTAAAATTTGGATTGGACAAAAAGGGCTCAATATTTTCTTTAAACCCATTAGACAGATTATCTAATACTCGTACTTTCACATTGTTGTGCATCAACAAATACTCAACAATGTTAGAACCAATAAATCCTGCGCCACCGCTTATTAAAATGGTTTTGCTGTCAAACTCGTTGTTATGATATTTAGTCTTGTAAGTGCTCAAAAAAAAAATTATCGTGTTACGTACTGCTTTTGGTAGTATTTTTGATATTCACCGGAAGTAACATCATTCAACCATTTTTCATTTTTCAAGTACCAATCAATAGTACCTCCAAGTTCTTTTTCAAAATCCTGAGTTGGAGCCCAGTTCAATTCGTTCATAATCTTGCTTGCATCAATTGCATATCTCAAATCATGCCCTGCACGGTCTTTTACGTACGTAATTAATTTATTAGAATGTCCTTCTTCTCGGTTCAATCTTTGATCAGTTAATTTGATAAGTAAATGTACTAAATCGAGGTTGCGCCACTCGTTATTTCCGCCAACGTTATAAGTTTCTCCGTTAACCCCTTTATGAAAGATGCAATCAATGGCTTCTGCATGATCTACCACGTACAACCAGTCTCTGACATTCTCTCCTTTACCATAAACCGGAATGGGTTTCTCATGCTTTATATTATGAATAACTAATGGCAATAATTTCTCCGGGAATTGATTTGGCCCATAATTATTAGAGCAATTTGAAATTACAATTGGCAAATTAAACGTATGAAAATAAGCACGCACCAAGTGATCAGAAGATGCCTTGGAAGCTGAGTAAGGACTGCGTGGGTCATACGAAGTAGTTTCCGTAAACAATCCGGTTTCACCCAATGTTCCATACACTTCATCAGTTGAAACATGATAAAACATTTTTCCCTCCGTATTATCAGTCCAATGGAGCTTAGCAGCATTTAATAAATTAAGCGTGCCAACAATATTGGTCATTACAAATTCATTTGGATTTGCAATGGAACGATCAACATGAGATTCTGCTGCTAAATGAATTACACTATCAAATTGATGCTCATCAAATAATTTCTGAATGAATTCCGCATCATTTATATCTCCCTTAACAAAAGTGTAGTTCGGTGCATTTTCAATGTCTGTAAGGTTAGCCAAATTTCCTGCATAAGTAAGTTTGTCTAGATTAACTATTTGATAATCGGGGTATTTATTAATAAATAAGCGTACTACATGCGAGCCAATAAATCCGGCACCTCCGGTAATTAATAATTTTTTTTTATTCATTTTATTATTTTTTTGCGAGTGCTTGTTCCCATTTCCATGCACTACTTATCATTTCTTTTATATCCAAATTTGATTTCCATCCCAACTCATCATTGGCATACTTTGTGTCTGCAAACACCTGAACTACATCACCGGCCCTTCTGCCTTGTAAATGATAGTTTAGCTTGACCCCGGTTACTTCTTCAAAGGTATGAATCATTTCTAACACAGAAGTACCTTTCCCCGTTCCTAAATTAAATATCTCATAATTTGATTTAACTCTTTTGTCGATTAGTCTTTCTAAAGCCACTAAATGAGCTTTTGCCAAGTCGACCACATGAATATAATCTCTAATACAAGAACCATCCGGAGTATTGTAATCTGTTCCGTTTACCAACAATTTTTCTCTTATACCAATCGCAGTCTGCGTTATTACCGGCATCAAATTGGTTGGCGCATTTAGAGGATACTCTCCAATTAATGCACTGCTATGTGCCCCAATAGGGTTAAAGTATCTTAACGCTATCGTTTTTAATTCGGAAACCTTGCAAAAATCCCTAAGAATATCTTCGCTAATTCTTTTCGTATTTGCATAGGGTGATTCAGCTTCTTTTAAAGGAGCACTCTCACTAATAGGCAATGAATCGGGTTCTCCATATACAGAACATGAAGATGAAAAAACAAAATTTTCAATATTTCCCTGTTGGGCATTATTCAAAATATTTATCAATCCACTTAGATTGTTGTTGTAATAAAGTAAAGGTTGCTCAACAGATTCACCAACTGCTTTTAACGCTGCAAAGTGAATTACAGATTTTATATTAGTATGCTGGCTAAAAAACGAATTACATTCTTCTGCATTGCATAAATCAAGTTTTGTAAATGAGGGTTTAGTGCCCGTTATCTGTTCAATGTCATCAACTATGTGTTGGCGTGAATTACTTAGATTATCAATTATATGAACATCATAACCTTGATTGATTAATTCAACCACCGTATGAGAACCAATGAATCCGGTCCCACCAGTAACTAATATAGTTTGCTTGCTCAAAATTTTATATTACAAACTCCAATATTTAAGTTTATTTATTTGTCGTTTATAAAGCCCTTTAATATCAATAAACATAGCCTTCTCCTTGCAAATAGATGCAAAATAATTTTCATCATAATTTTCATACTCTTTATGCCGAACGGCTAAAATTATTGCATCATAATCATCAGCTACTTTATCTACTAAACCAAATCCATATTCTTTTTTCAGTTCATCTGAATCTGCTCTTGGGTCAGTTACATCTACATGTACTCCATAAGAAACAAATTCCTTTAATAAGTCTACAACCTTTGAATTACGAATATCCTCTACGTTTTCCTTAAAAGTAGTTCCCATAATTAACACCTTGCACTTAGCCAGATCCTTATCCATAGCAATTAAGCCCTTAACCGTTTCCTTAACAACATAAACAGCCATGGTATCATTTACATACCTTCCCGAATTAATAACGTGTGCATGATAACCTAATTCTTGAGCCTTATAGATTAGGTAATATGGATCCACCCCTATGCAATGTCCTCCAACCAAACCAGGCCTAAAGTTTAAGAAATTCCATTTTGTATTGGCTGCCTCCAAAACGTCATAAGTATTTATGTTTAGCAAATTAAAAATAACACTCAGCTCATTCATCAATGATATATTTACATCACGTTGTGTATTCTCAATTATTTTTGCAGCTTCAGCTACTTTTATTGAAGGGGCTCTATGAACACCAGCATCTACAACCATTTCATAAACTTGAGCAATTTCATTTGTAGATTCCTCACAACACCCAGCGGCTACTTTGATTACACTTGCCAACGTATGTACTTTATCACCCGGATTAATTCGTTCAGGGGAGTATCCAACTTTAAAATCCGTTTTAAATTTTAAACCGGATTCTTTTTCAATAACCGGTATGCAATCTTCTTCTGTGCACCCGGGATAAACAGTCGATTCAAAAACTACATAATCTCCTTTTTTAATTACTTTACCAACTGTAGTGGCCGCACTTAATAAGGGTTTCAGATTAGGTAACTTATGTTCATCAATGGGTGTTGGAACAGCAACTACATAAAAATTTGCTTCTTTTAAGTCATCCAGCGTACTCGTAAAAGAAATGTCGCAGCCATCAAATTCAGAAGAATCAAGTTCACCGCTTGGATCAACATTCTTTTGCATCATTTCTACCCTCTTCTGATCTATATCAAACCCAATCACACTTGCTTTTTTTGCGAATGCTAATGCAATTGGCAAGCCTACATAACCCAATCCAATAAGTGCAATTTTCGCTTCTTTATTTTTTATTTTTTCGTACATGCCGATGCTACTGTTTTCTTAAACTGTAAATTCTTTCTATAATATCAACCACTTTTAAGCCTTCCAAGGCATTTGTGCTTACTGTGGTTTTATTCTTTAAGGTATCTATAACATTTTTAATAATGTAACTATGATTCGCTGCTGAGCCTTTGTATTTACCATAATCATTAGCCGGATTGGTGCTCTCCAACTTAGGCATTTCGTAATCTTTAATATTGCAGTAAGCCACTTCATCCATATACTGCCCGGCAATTTTTACACTTCCATTTTTACCAATCACAGTCATGGTGCTTTCAAAATTCCTTTCATACACTGAAGTAGAATAATTAATACTTCCCATTCCTTTTCCTTCTACAAATTCAAAATTTACTATTCCGCTATCTTCGAACTCAGTATTATGTTGGTGCGTAAAATCTGCAAATCTAGCTTCAATATTTTTTATATCACCAAATAACCAGTACATCGTATCTACAAAATGAGAGAACTGAGTAAACAATGTTCCACCATCTAACTCCATAGTTCCTTTCCAATCTCCTTTTTTGTAATAATTATCATCTCTATTCCAAAAACAAGAAATTTGAACCATTAATATATCTCCTAATAACTGTCTTTCTACTAAATCTTTCATCCAAACAGAAGGCGGTGAATAACGGTTTTGCATTACACCAAAAACGTGTTTTGATACCTGTAATGCTTTTGACAATACTTTTTCACATTCTGCCTTAGTTAGAGCAAAAGGCTTTTCACAAACCACGTGTTTCTCTGCATTTAGCGCTTTTAAGCAATGCTCTGCATGCAAGCCATTTGGCGAACAAACATTTATAACATCAATATCTAAATCTGATTTTAGCAAGTCATCAATGGTATTAAAATAAGGAATTGTGCCTTCCATGTCAATACTATCTTTAACATCACAACAGGCTACTAACTCTGCTTCTGCATTTCGAGTAATAAGCTCTGCATGTCTTAATCCAATCTTCCCTACACCAACTACGGCAAATTTTACTTTCTCTTTTTCACCCATATCTCAGATTTTACTCACCTGATTATTGTGTAGTCTATATTCTTCATTGCTTTCCGCACAAATGGCTATTCCTTCTTTATTAAAATCTAGCTTGCAGCCTTGTTCACTCATCCAACCACTCTGCGCAGACGGATTTCCAACAACTAATGCATAATCATTTACATTTTTAGTTACTACTGCCCCTGCGCCAATAAATGCATATTTACCAATTGTATTTCCACAAATAATAGTTGCATTAGCACCAATAGTCGCCCCCTTTTTAACCAGGGTTTTTTCAAACTTATCTCTTCTTGAAACAGCACTGCGAGGATTACTTACATTTGTAAAAACTACAGATGGGCCTAAAAACACATCATCTTCACAAATTACGCCAGTATATATAGAAACATTGTTTTGCACTTTTACATTATCGCCTAACACAACCTTTGGAGATACCACAACGTTTTGTCCCAAATTGCAATGCTTACCAATCACACAATCGGACATGATATGACTGAAATGCCAAATTTTGGTAGCATCGCCAATTACACAGTTTTCATCAATTACTGCAGTATCATGGGCAAAATAAGTTTTACTATCTGTCTGAGTTGACATGATTGATTTTAAGGTTAATCTTTATTCTAAAATTTATTTCCCTGAAAATTCAGGTAAATTTTTAAAATAGTCGAGTGTGACTTTTAATCCTTCACTTCGAGAAACTTTTGGTTCCCATCCTAATATTTCTTTGGCCCTTGTAATATCAGGTTGTCTTTGCTTTGGATCATCTTTTGGTAGATCTTTGTATATCACTTTTTGATCTGTACCAGTAAGTCTTATTATTTCTTCTGCAAAATCTTTAATACTAATTTCATCCGGATTACCAATGTTTACTGGATGAACATAATCGCTTAATAACAAACGATATATTCCTTCCACTAAATCATCAACATAACAAAATGAACGTGTTTGGCTTCCATCACCGAATACAGTTAGGTCTTCCCCCCTTAATGCTTGCCCCATAAATGCCGGCAGTGCTCTTCCATCATCCAATCGCATTCTAGGACCATAAGTATTAAAGATTCTAATAATTCTGGTTTCTAAATTATGGTAAGTATGGTAGGCCATCGTAATAGCCTCTTGAAATCTTTTTGCTTCATCATAGACTCCTCTTGGGCCAACAGGATTCACATTACCCCAATACTCTTCGTTTTGTGGATGAACATCGGGATCTCCATACACTTCAGAAGTAGATGCAATTAGCATTCTGGCACCAACAGCTTTTGCAAAACCAAGCAAATTATGTGTTCCTAATGAACCCACTTTTAACGTTTGAATTGGAATTTTTAAGTAGTCGATTGGGCTTGCAGGTGATGCAAAATGAAGGATATAATCAATTTTACCAGGTACATGAACAAATCTGCTCACATCATGATTGTAAAACTCAAACTCCTTTAATTTAAATAGATGCTCAATGTTTCTTAATGAACCTGTAATTAAATTGTCCATTCCGACAACATCATAACCCTCTTTAATAAATCGGTCTGATAAATGAGAACCCAAAAAGCCAGCTGCACCGGTGATTAAAATTCGTTTGTTTGCCATTTTTTAATTAACCTTTTCTGCAGATTGAACTACTTGTCTACCTATACTATTATAATAGTATCCCATTTGTTTCATTTTCTCCGGGTCATACAAGTTTCTTCCATCAAAAATTACTTTGTGTTTCATGCGCTTATCCAACTCACTAAAATCCGGTGTTCTAAATACAGACCACTCTGTTGCAATCAACAATAAGTCAGCATCATCTAATGCAGAATATGCTTCATTTGCATATTGAATTTTATCACCAATGGTTTTCTTAATATTTGGCATTGCCTCAGGGTCAAAAGCTATAATTTCAGCGCCATCTTTTACCAACTCATCAATTATATATAATGCCGGTGCCTCTCTAATATCATCTGTATCCGGCTTGAAAGCTAATCCCCATAAAGCGATTTTTTTTCCTTTCAAATTACCCTCATAATAGCTTCTTATTTTCTCTACAATTTTAGTTTTCTGTTTATGGTTCACAGACATAACAGAATTCAGTATGCTAAAATCATATCCATGATCTTTTGACGTTTTTTCTAATGCTTGCACATCTTTTGGAAAACAAGAACCACCATAACCAATCCCTGCAAATAAGAATCTTTTTCCAATTCTACTATCAGAACCAATTCCCATTCGAATTGAATCTACATTAGCTCCTGTCTTCTCACACAAGTTTGCAATCTCATTCATAAAAGTAATCTTGGTAGCAAGAAATGCGTTCGCAGCATACTTTGTCAATTCAGAAGAACGCTCATCCATAAAGTAAATTGGATTTCCCTGTCTAACAAAAGGAGCATATAAATCACTCATTACCTTTCTAGCTCGTTCAGAAGTAGTTCCAATTACAACCCTGTCCGGCTTCATAAAATCATCCACTGCAAATCCTTCACGCAAAAATTCAGGGTTTGACACTACATCAAATTCACCTGAACAATTCGTTTTAATCGCCTTCCAAACAATTTCTGCTGTACCAACCGGCACTGTACTTTTATTAATTATGATCTTATATCTATCAATCCAAGGTCCTATTTGCTCAGCAACAGCAGTTACATAGGATAAATCTGCAGAACCATCTTCACCGGGAGGAGTAGGCAATGCTAAAAATACAATATCAGCCTTTTTGATAGCACCTTCTAATTCTGTTGTAAAACTTAATCGCTTTTGCTTAATGTTTCTTTCAAACAAAACATCCAAGTGCGGTTCATAAATCGGAATCACCATGTTTTGCATTTTTTCCACTTTCTCTTTGTCGATGTCAACGCATACAACATGGTTACCCATTTCTGCAAAACAAGTACCGGTAACTAAACCTACATATCCTGTTCCAACAACTGCAATATTCATATTAATATTTTTTTATTAAGAAATTCTAAAACGGAAGAAGTAATGTATTCTAATGTATCATCAGTATGCTCCGTGTGCATTGGTAATGATAAAACTTGTATTGTTAATTTTTCTGTGTTGGATAAATCCCCAACTCTATGCTTTACTTTTTTAAAAGCTTTTTGTTCATGTATGGCTACTGGATAGTATATCATACTAGGCACTCCTTTATCACTTAAGTGATTAATCAATTCCTGTCTATCTACCTTATCTAATTTCAAAGTATATTGATGAAATACATGAGAAGAATTAGGATTTCTTACAGGAGCGGTAATAAATTCACTATTCTTAAAAGCATTGTCATAATAAGCTGCTGCTTTTTGTCTTGCTTCTGAATATTCATTCAAATGCCTTAGTTTAATTCTAAGTATTGCTGCTTGCATACTATCTAATCTTGAATTAACTCCAATTCTATCATGATAATATCTTTTTGACTGTCCGTGATTGGCAACCATTGCGATGCTTTGTGCTAACTCATCATCATTTGTAAATATTGCACCGCCATCACCAAAACATCCTAAATTTTTTGATGGAAAAAATGAAGTTGTGCCTGCATCACCTATGGAACCAGCCATTTTTTTGGTACCATCGTTAAATGTATAGCTAGCACTAACGGCTTGTGCAGTATCCTCAATAACCCTTAAATTATGTTTTTTAGAAATCTCCATTATGCGGTCCATGTTGGCACATTGACCAAATAAATGTACCGGCATAATTGCAACAGTTTTATCAGAGATTGCGGCTTCAATAGCATCCGGGTCAATATTCATGGTATCCGGCTCAACATCTACAAGAACAGGAACCAATCCTAAAAGGGCAATTGCTTCTGCTGTTGCGATGTAAGTAAAACTTGCAGTTATTACTTCATCTCCCGGCTTAAATCCCATCGCCATTAATGTAATTTGCAAAGCATCTGTTCCATTTGCACATGGAATAACATGCTTTACTCCCAGGTATTCTTCAAGCTCCTCTTCAAATGCTTTTACCTCTGGCCCATTAATATATGCGCAAGATTGTACAACGCTTAAAACAGCTTCATCAATTTCAGCCTTAATATGCTGATACTGACCCTTTAAATCAACCATTTGTAGTGCCTTCATAATCGCTAAAAATTAAGTTGCGAAGATAATTATTTATTTACTAAGGAATTCTGCATTTATGATGAATTAGTCCCATAGCCAAGGACTAAATAATATGTAAATTGCGCCTTCTAATAGGTTAAAAATGAAGAATCTACTCCTTACAGCTCTACTTATATCATTTATCTGCCCAAGCCTGCTAGGGCAAGTAAGCGTTAAGGATTCATCCATAAGCTTTCCGGCCTTTTTTATTTCAAGCTCTGTACAATTTCCCGGAGGAGATTTGGCGGATAGATTTGGCGTTAGCGCGACTATTGGAGGTGGGGCATTTTATAAAATGCAAAGCAATTGGTCAATCGATGGTCAATACAGCTTTATGTTTGGAAACCAAATTGAAGAAAAAGATTTGTTAGCAAATATTTCAACTTCCACAGGAGCAATTATTGGTTCTGACGGACGTTTTGCTGATGTCCGTTTATTTGAACGTGGATTTCAAGTTTCACTAACTGCCGGAAAATTATTTCCTTTTAAAAAACCCAACCCAAATTCAGGATTGGTTTTAAAAGCTGGACCTGCATTCATTCAGCACAAAATTAAAATTGATCCTGTAGGTAATACAGTACCTCAGTTAAGCGAAGAATATCAAAAAGGATATGACCGATTAAGCAGCGGTTTTGGCTTTTATGAATTTATAGGCTACCAATACTTGGGAAATAAAAGAAGAATAAATTTCGTAACAGGCATTGAGCTTATGCAAATGAGCACTAAAAACCAACGCTCATATAATTTTGATCTAAAAGCTGCTGATACAGAAGTAAAAAATGACATTTTAATTGGTATTAAGTTTTCTTGGATAGTACCATTATATAAAAGAAGTCCGGATACTTTTTATTATAATTAATACCGCATGTTGTTTTTTTATTATTTATCGATTCATCTATATGGTATTGCCATTCGATTAATTTCTCCATTTAATCGAAAAGCAAAATTATGGGTTGATGGCAGAAAAAACATTTTCGAAAAATTAAAGACTGAAGTAAAATCAAATAAAACAATTTGGTTTCATTGTTCTTCATATGGTGAGTTTGAACAAGGAAGGCCCATTTTAGATGCCCTTAACAATGACTTTAGCGATCACCAAATTATAATTACTTTTTTCTCACCCAGCGCTTATGAAAACTTTAAAAACAAACTTAGCGACTTCAGTGTATTCTACCTTCCATTAGACACACCTTCAAATGCCAAGCGTTTTGTAAACATTGTTAAACCGGAGTTTGTCGTTTTCGTTAAAAATGACATATGGTTTTACTACCTAAGAGAACTTTTTAATAAAAGAATTAAATTTTATTATGTGTCTTGCCTATTTAGGCCTTCACAAATTTACTTTAAGTGGTTTGCCGTATTTTTTAGAAAGCAATTGAATAAAGCACATCATTATTTTGTGCAAAATCAGACATCACTACAATTACTTTATAAAAATAAAATAACACAAGTTTCAGTAAGTGGCGATACCCGATTTGACAG
>JABDLV010000027.1 GCA_013001815.1 Bacteroidia bacterium | reverse complement strand
GGCCAGCACATGTACAAGAATACGATGCAATAAGCAATACATTTAGAGAAACAGGTCCACCGGTAACCGAATACGAAAGTGAACAATTAAGGTCAACTACATTCTATGATGGAACAAATAGAGTTGTCAGTGAAAAAAATGAAGATGTTAGCGTACCAAGTATTCCTCCAACTGAAATTCGTCATATTTTTGATCCGGCACTTCCATTTAATGGAAATCGCATGGAGCTAATAGCAGGAGAAGTTTTTGTTAACGGACAATTTACAGCACCATTGAAAGCATTCACTATTGATCATCCTTTAGATCCTTACAATAAAAAATTACGTCATATAAGTGTTGAATCTCCTGATATGATGAATATATATAACGGCAATGTTACAACCGATGAAAAAGGATATGCAACCGTTACCATGCCGGATTATTTTGCAGCGTTGAATATGGATTTCCGTTACCAATTAACTGCAATGGGAGTATTTTCTCAGGCCATTGTAAAAGAAAAAATTGCTGACAATAAATTTGTGATTCAAACCGATAAGCCCAATGTAGAAGTAAGCTGGCAGGTAACCGGAATTCGGCATGATACCTACGCCAAAGAAAACCGAATTCAGGTAGAAGTGGATAAAACAGAAGCGATGAAAGGGAAGCTCTTATATGAGCCAAAGAAAGAGTTGGGAAACAAGTGAAACAATAATTGAAATTGTTTAATGGCACAGTAAAAACTAGGGGAGGAGAAATTAGAGTTTAACTTGATTTAGTATTCCCTAGTTATTTTGATACATCTGCCTTTACTTTTTAAAAACTAAAGACAGAATTAAAATTGTAATTGATGAAAAAAATAAAAGTGTAAGTGCTTGTTTGTATTTGTAAAAAATTATAATAAAATTTACTTTGCGTTCTAACCACTTTTCAAAATTTTATTTTTTTCAACTTTTAATTACATACTTATGAAAACAATACACTTATTTAAAAATCTTTTAGTCATTTGCTTGTTGTTATGCACTTCAGCTGTTTTTGGTCAAGTCATTGTAGACCCATCCGGTAACGCTGGTGTGGGTACTGCAACACCAACAGAAAAATTAGATGTAGATGGAGATGTAAAGATTAGAAATCTGGAAGGAACCGGTTTAAGAACGGTATTGGCAGACAGTACAGGTAAACTTGTAATAAATACAGAATTGGGTAGTGCCAGCTTTGCTAATATTAATATCCCATTTTTTGGTTGTGAAATGGATACCATTACAATTTCAGGTTTGCCAAGTTCAGTTCCATCTGCGGGCATAAGTGTAACATGTGGTGCTAGTGGTTCTACTGTTCCACCTCAATATCCGCAAATTGGATTGATAGCTCCAAATGGCCAGAACTTACTTTTCTATAGTGGTGGCGGAGACACTTATCAATTCGGTTTTGGTAATGTTACATTTTGTGATTCGGGAGATCCGGCATATGGCGGTATTTTGAAATCCGGTGGGAGTTATCAACCGGGAGGTTCGCTGGGTGTAAACTGTAACGGCTTTACATCTGATATTTCAAACTTTGCTGACTTTGGAGGAGGTACAATAAATCCAAATGGTGATTGGGTTATTTATGCAATTGGAAATCAAGCAAACCAAAGCGTTTATTCCATTAGTATTAATTTTAGTTCAGCCATTAGTGAAGGACCGTATAATTATATTTCTAAGTACAGTAAAGATGGCAGCGATGCCAGTGTAATATATCAATCTAATTGTGAACAAATTGGCATAGGAACCATTTCTCCAGAATTTGCACTTGATATTTTAACACCCACTCCAAATGCGCCTGCATATGATTTAGATGGATTAAGGGTTAGTAATAATTCCGGTGATAAAATGACTTTTATTACTCGTGAAGCAGATCCCTATCCGGATACACACTTAAAAATTGAAAACTCGGTATCATCAATAGATATTGGATTGGACCCTGCAACATTTTTCGGAACAGCTGAAAATTATCTTCGTTACAATGGTGCACCGTTTAATTTTATTAGAGGAACAAATAATGTAATGACATTAACAACCTCGGGTGATGTTGGAATAGGAACTACCAGCCCTGTTTTTGGGCTTCATTATATAGGAGATGGAGTAGGTGATATTGCTGAATTCTACAATTCCAATACGGGAACAAACGCAGATGTGTTAAGGTTAAAAATAAACCAGGCAACACCAACCCTCTTACAATATTATGTAAGATGTGTAGATGGTGTTGGTGCGACAGACGGAGGAGTGAGGGCAGATGGAGCAGGCGGTGTTAATTTTGCAACTACTTCGGACAGAAGATTGAAAACAAACATTGTAGATTTTAAGGGTGCTTTAGAAATATTAGACAAAGTTCAAGCCAGGCAATATGAATTTAAAGCACGCCCCGGTACAAAAAAATATGGATTTGTTGCACAGGAACTTCAAGAAGTTTATCCGATGGCAGTAGTTGGTTCACCTGATTCAGAAATTGAAGAACCTATGATGATAGATTATTCTTTATTAACTCCATTATTGGCCGCTGCAGTAAAAGAACAGCAAGCACAAATAGAAGAGTTGGAAGAGGAGGTAGCTAAATCAAAAAATTACGATGCTGAAATTGAAGCATTGCAAAAAGAAAATGAAGAATTAAGGAATACGATAAATGCTTTAGTGGAGCAAATGGCTAAATTGGATAGCAGCATAAAAAAATGATATCCTGCTGTGAATGGATTATATCGGGCATTAATCCCTGTGTGTGCGTAGGGTAGGAGAAGACAAAAACGACTAAAAAACAGAAAATTAACATGGAAATGAGTTGAAATAGAAGAATTTAATGCGTAAATTGAACTTTGATAATTAACTCACTTTTCTTAAAAATATACCTCATTATGAAAAAATTACTTTTAAAATTAACCCTATTTGTAGCTGCTTTTTGCTTTGCTGCACTACCTTTTACTAACGCCCAAACAACACTACTAGATGTAGATGGGAAATTGCATGTGAATTCTGCAGGTAATGTGGGTATTGG
>JABDLV010000017.1 GCA_013001815.1 Bacteroidia bacterium | reverse complement strand
GGTATATAATGTAACAGACTCAACTATTTATGGAGTACTGGAAGTAGGTTCAGATTATACCATGGTAAGCGTAGATGTTAGCAACGGAACCTACACAACTATTGGAGTGCTAAATGGAATTACACCCGGTTTCTTTTCGGATGCAACTTGCATCAGTCAGAATGGAACCTATGTGTTTAGGGGGTTTAATGCAGGTAATAACCCGGCAATATTTACAATTAATCCACAAACCGCAACCGTACTAAGCAGCACTCCCATGTCTGATAATGTTTCAGGGCTTGAACTGGCAGCCTGCACACCAAGTATACCGGTGAGTATTGACCAAGAATTAGAAGTAGATTTAATCAAGATATATCCAAATCCAACTTCAGGTCACCTATCCATCCAATCAAAGTTACTGCATCAAACAATGAACATATCTGTTTTCAATTCGCTTGGAAAATTAATTTCAACCAACAGGTTTATAAATACTCAAAAAGTTGACATTAGATTGCCTGAACCGGCAGGCCTGTACTTCATAGAAGTACAAAACCAAAATGGCCAATTAAAAACATTCCGGGTTCTTAAGGAATAGTGCAAGGATTTATATAGGTACCGACCCCATTAATTCAAGTGATTGTAATCTCTGCTGGTGTAAATGTACATCTTATCCCTATCTAACTACTAGTCTGTTAATGCACAATTAGTTTCTTATGTATCATCATATCCTCTGTTTGTATTTTCAACAAATACGTTCCCTTGTTTAATTCTGCTACATTTAAATCTATGTGTTGGGTGTTTGAAACAGACTCATTTATTTTCAAACTTCCTATAAGATCATAAACACTCAATTTTATATCCCTTGCTTTATCATTCAATTGAACATGGCAAACATTGAATACCGGATTTGGATACACCCTTACTCCTTTATTAGGGTCTTGCTGATGGTTGTGTGTTGGAGCATACACAAGGGTATCTGTCCAGGTGCAGCCCAATGAATCATTTACTTGAATAATATAGGTTCCACTTACTGCATTAAACAAGGTGTCTGCTATTCCGTTTACAGGCCCACTCCATTGATAGGTATAAGGCGGAGTTCCTCCATTTACAGTAGCAATTAAATAATTTGTACCCATGGTAAGCTGCCCGTTTAAAGGCTGCAAGGTATCTGCCAGATCAGCAAAGCCAATGGCTAAAGAAGAACCTGCCCCTTTTAAATCTTCAATTCGTAATCTGTTATCTTGCAAAGGTCCCAATGGTTCAGTTGTCGGTTCAAACGTAAAGGCAATGGCATTAAACGATTTTCGAAACCAGTTTGCAGCAGTTTTAGCAGTACCTACTCCATTGCCCTGAATATAATTATGATAAAGGGATTGACTCATGGGTCCGCTTGTATCTGCAGCGTGAACAGCTTGTACATAGTTAAGTGCCTCTGCTTGCTGCCACTGTGGAACAGGTGAACTGCCGGTATAACCCCACCAATAATAAGGTTGGTTATTTCCCGGATTTGCATGAATATCTATAGAAAAATCAATGCGCTGATTCGTATCATGCCATATGACAGGACGTATGGAATCGCTTTCCGGTATATTACTGATGAGCAGAGAATCTTCCCAACTCCGGTTTAAATCCTGTCCAAAAACATTGGTACCAATTCCATTCACCACTCCATCCGGGTTTAACATCGGGTAAATAAAAAAACGAAAGTTTGATCGGATAACATCTGCAAGACTATCTGTGCTATACAGTAAGTAATTTGTAATTCCTTCTATAAAATAACCATTGATAAACTCTATGGGATGCTGCCGTGCAGTTATCACCACATTTTTTTTATAACAATTATCTATAGCCGGATCCGTAATTTCATATCCATATATATTTCTGTTTTGAATAGTGTGTGTTTTAATTCCAAATTCGGTTAAGTAAGAACTACCTTGAATGGAACTTAAGTAATTTTGCAATTGGCTGTAGGTGTACGGAAACCAGTAAGAAATATAAACGGTGTCATTTGTAAAAGCAGAATGGTTATTAAAATAATAATCATCAACGGATGTTGCTTTATAAGCGGTATCAAAATGATTCCATGTAGTATCGTTTTCATAACGGTATACCATGTAGTGATACGGCCTGAGCTGATAACCCAGAGAATCAAATATTTTAAATGAGGGTTTTTCATTAATTGCATCTGTAATTCTAAAATGCAAATTAGTAATAGGCCACAAGCGGTAAGCAGTACTATCCAATATAGCAGTATCTATTCTTCCGTTTTCAAAATTATCATCAAATGTAACCTGCCCTGAGCTTTTGCCCGATAAAAGAATAAAAATGAAAAATAATAGAATTGCCCTTGTCAAAACGAATAACTGTGTGTCGGAATATTAATACCTGTAAATTAAAAAAAATCTTCCATACTCGCTGATGTTCCATGCTTTCTTAAAATTTTACCTATTCACTATGGCCTTATTCTATGTTTTCAGCTTTGCATTTTAAATTAAGTTTTACATTGCATGAAATACGTTTTACATGAACCGACAATTCTCTATTCTTTTCATTTTCGTGTTGCTGGCTTGTAATTCTGCCGGACCTTATGTAAAAAGCAAGGGCATGGTATCCTGTGCACACCCGCTTGCAGCAGATGTAGGAGTGAACATTTTAAAGCAAGGTGGAAATGCATTTGATGCGGCAGTGGCAGTGCAATTTGCCCTGGCAGTGGTGTATCCCAGAGCAGGTAATATTGCAGCAGGTGGCTTTGCTGTGTATCGTACAAGTGATGGTACAATTTCTGCATTGGATTTTCGCGAAAAAGCACCACTGGCCGCTCATCGTGATATGTTTTTAGATGACATGGATTCTGTGATTGCTAATAAATCATTACTGGGTCATTTGGC
>JABDLV010000002.1 GCA_013001815.1 Bacteroidia bacterium | reverse complement strand
TTCCAATAATATACGTTACTAAACGAAAAAATATACATAGAGATTATCTGACAATTGTAATATTTTGTAATTTAAATTTATCTAAGCATTTAGTTTTGGAAATAATCTATCAATCAGAATAAAAGTGAAAGCCCCGAAAAGAATAAGAGATTTGATTTTGTTGGGAGAGAATGAAATTCTCGACTTTAAACAACAAATTACAAGCGAATCTAAAATTGCTAAGACAATGGTTTCATTTGCTAATCATAAGGGTGGAACATTGTTAGTGGGAGTGGATGATGATAAAAGGATACTAGGTGTAGATCCGGAAGAAGAAAAGTTTATGCTGGAGAAAGCTGCGGGGTTCTTTTGCAAACCGGAAATCAAACTAACTATCAATGTTATTCATCACAAAAAAGTAAACTTTCTTGAAGTGCTTGTACCGGAAGGGAAGGATAAACCTTACTATGCAAAAGATGAAAGCGGAAAATGGTGGGTTCATATTCGGGTAAAAGACCAATCTTTATTGGCCAGCAAAGTAGTTGTAGATGTATTAAAACGGCAGCATAGTGATGATAATTCTGCAGTACCTTTCACATCTAAGGAAAAAGCACTATTGGAATACTTAAGCGAAAATGATAGGATTACATTGAAGGAATATTGCAAAATGCTCAATATATCAGCCCGAAGAGCAACCAGAATAATGGTAAATCTGGTAATTATTGGTGCCATTAGGTTGCATAGTACTGAAAAAACAGACTATTATACTCTTAGTTGAAGTAGTAATTTGTAATATTCACATTATCAATTGACTATATTCGCCAAAATATCAGCTATTTGCCTATTGATTTTTCATAATTTGGGGTTTAATTGTTGAGTTATGAATACCCTTTCTTTTTATTACCCTGCAGCAGAAGTGTTCAAAGCAAGTGTTTACACACTTAGAAATAGAGGCTATAAAATCATTGATTTAGACAGTGAGAATGGTATAATCCAGGCACGTTCTCGCTTTAATTTGTTTAAAGGCTCGCTTGATTTGAAAATTCAGATAGATCAAGTTAGTAGCTTTCAAACAAACTTGTCACTTGAGTCTAATGTTGATCATTCTTGGTTTTTTAATCCTGAAAGCATTAAAGCCAAAATAGAGGACCACTTCACCAATACCCTTTATCAAAAGATTTCCAGTGGTCATGGTATTGCTTAATCGATGAACTTTAATAGTGCCCTAAGGCATTCTCAAATACCTATATTTGCCAATTATAGATTATGGCAAAACGGTTTGGTAAGGGGGATAGTAATCTTCCAAAGTCTAAAATAAACAAGCAAAATTTAAGTAAGGCTTTTCGCATATTTTCATACATGGAAAAATTCAAATGGCAATTTTTTCTGGGAATGTTGTTTTTGTTTTTAACCAGTGCAGTGGCTTTGGTTTTTCCTTGGCTGTTGGGCCGTATGGTTGATTCTGCCAAGGCAGTGTTGTTTGAAGAGATTGACAAGATTGCACTAATGCTACTTGCAATATTTGTTGCTCAGGCGTTTTTCTCTTTTTTCAGAATATACCTTTTCTCATATGTAACAGAGTACACCATTTTAAAACTAAGGCAAGATGTGTATCAGCATTTAATTCAGTTGCCGATGAGTTTTTTTAACACTAGAAGAGTCGGTGAATTAAATAGTAGAATTTCTGCAGACATTACTCAAATTCAAGAAACGTTTACAACAACCATTGCAGAGTTTTTAAGGCAAGCCATTCTTATTGTTGGGGGAATAACCATCATTAGTTTTATGTCCGGTAAACTAACGCTGTTTATGCTTTCTATGCTTCCAATCATCATTGTAATTGCAATCTTTTTGGGGAGGTATGTTCGTAAAATATCTAATGAGGTTCAAGATAGAATAGCTGATTCAAATACCATTGTTGAAGAAACATTGCAAGGGATAGCCACAGTAAAAGCATTTGCGAATGAGTTTTTTGAAGTATTCAGATACAATAAAAGCACTGAAGCCATTATTGAAAAAACATTATTAAGTGCCAGAGTGCGCGGATTTTTCGCATCCTTTATTATTCTTTGTTTGTTTGGGTCTATTGTTGCCGTAATATGGTTTGCTGTTCGAATGGTGCAATCGGGAGAGTTGGAAGAAGGGCAGATGTTTTCTTTCTTTCTGTACACCGCTTTTGTTGCCGCATCCATCGGTGGTATATCAGAAATGTATGCGCAAATTCAAAAATCCATTGGTTCAATTGAACGTGTTTTTGAAATACTTGATGAAGACAATGAACACATATCACTATCAGAAGAAATACAGTTGCCCAATAGATTAAACGGACAAATTGACTTTAACAACATAACATTTCAATATCCTGTTAGAGAGGATTTAACTGTATTAAAAGAGATAAACCTCGACATAAAGCCGGGAGAAAGGATTGCATTGGTTGGTAGCAGTGGTGCAGGAAAATCTACCATTGCTAATTTGATCCTACGCTTTTATGAACCAAGTAACGGTCAGCTTTTATTTGATGGCAAAGATGCAGGTGAATATGATATTACAGCTTTAAGACAGCAAATGGCAGTTGTGCCACAAGATGTCTTATTGTTTGGTGGAAGCATTAAAGAAAATATTGCTTACGGTAAACCAAATGCCACGTTTGAAGAGATAGAGTCTGCGGCCAGCAAAGCACACGCAACAGAGTTCATAGACTCCTTTCCAGATAAATATGAAACAATAGTAGGTGAGAGGGGAATTACATTAAGTGGCGGTCAAAGGCAACGTATTGCCATAGCCAGGGCTATCTTAAAAGATCCTGCAATTTTAATTTTGGATGAAGCCACCAGCTCTCTAGATTCTCAATCTGAAAAGTTAGTGCAAAAAGCCCTTGATGAGTTAATGCAAAATAGAACCTCTATTGTAATTGCTCACAGGCTATCAACCATTAGAAATGTGGATAAAATTGTGGTACTAGAAAATGGGAAGATATTAGAAACCGGAACCCATGAGGAGTTAATCAATAACCCTAATGGTAAGTACTATCATTTATCTAAGCTGCAGTTCGACTTGGCCTAAATCTTCTTTCCTTTTACTTTACTACGTTTAATATTTACATCTCTTAAGCTTTTCATTTTAAAGTTAAGATGTACATACCTGCTGCGGGTG
>JABDLV010000001.1 GCA_013001815.1 Bacteroidia bacterium | reverse complement strand
CCTGTATCACCTATGTGATGGCTAAAGATTACAGCATCACTCCAGGCATTCACGTTTGTAGCTGTACCTGTACCATCAGATCCATTACGAAGGGTAATAGTACCAGTATCACCTGATACACTTCCTGAATCACCATGGAGTACTGTCCAATTACTTCCTGTAAATTCTACAACTGTAACATATACCGTTACATTGTTACCATTAGAACCTTTTAAAACTCTTAAAGTCGTTGCATTTTCTAAATATGCTATTGCTGTACCGGAATCAGCATCATCTGTGCCTGCGTTATTCATTATACCAGTAATAAAAGGTATACAATCAGCAGCATTTGTTATTCCAGCAAGAGCTTGAGTAGTACTGTTTGTAGTTCCATTTAGGGAAACTGCATATCTACCTCTAACAATCATTTCGTTTGCTCCACCACCAGGACCAATATATTCCCAGATAGATGAATTGAATCTTGTATTTGATGCAATAGATCCTGCCTGTCGGTAATAAGTAAGTGTTCCTGTACCAGTTAGTACTCGGGCTCCGGCCATATCATCTCCTTCCATATTACCTGTATTTCCGTTTGGTCCTGCAGACACTTTTCTATTATTATTAGCAATGGCAACGGCATTATTAAGTGAAGAGACAGCGGTAAAACCAGTATTAGTCCCACCTGAATTGGCCACATCATCTTGAAGATGTTGTACATTAAAATCTTGAGAAAAAGAAGCTGTTGTGAATATAGTAAACAACAGCAATAATACCCTTCTTGTAATTGAAGTAATTATTTTCATAAGCGGTTAACTATTAGTTTGGGACTAATTAATTCTATTGCAATGTGTTACAAACCTATGGTTTTATATCGATATACTCCAAAAATATTCGATGAACTACACACGTTAATTTATAACATATTGAAAGTCAATTAAGAACACTTTAGCGTAATTTAAGACGCTCAAGTGCTTATTCAATTAAATTTTTACCAACTTTTTTCTGATTTTTATACCATTCGTTGTGTCTGAAATTGATAGGAAATAGGTTCCCTTGGATAAATATTGAAGGTTATTTAAGGCAACTGTATTTCCATTTCTATAAATTTCAATGCTTATGGACCTTCCTCTAAGATCAAAAAGTCTCACTTCCAGGGCACTTGTTAATTCGGTATTTTTAATATTTATCTGAATTTGATCATCGAATGGATTTGGATAAACTGTCACATTACTGATGGATTCCGTTTCAATACCTAGAGAAGCTATTGTAACTGGAATTACTATAATATCATCTCCACAATCAGGGTTGCTACTTGTTAATTCAACATTATAAGTACCTGTTGCTCCAAATGTGTAAATTGGATTTGTATCTGTTGATGTTCCTGTCACATCTCCAAAATCCCAACCATAAGATGTTGCATTATTAGACGTATTAGTAAAGGTCACTTCATTTCCATTTATGCTGTAAGTGAAATTGGCTTCTGGTGAAGGGTTTACAGTGACAACAACTTCTTCCCTTGCACTTTTTAAACTTCCAATCTTCCAATCGTAGAAGAAATAATAGTAACTGGTACCTGCACTGCTATCTTTTATTGAAATACTTCCATTATTATAAGGTAAACTCACTCCAGAGTTGTTTCTATAAAGTCCTCCAGTACTAAAATCATCTCCAACTAATCTAAGATCATTTGCTACTGGCACTTCAAAATTTAGATCAATAGCCTGTACACCAGAGTTCACAAAAACAATTCTCGAGTCGATAACTTCTCCTGAGCTATCTTGCAATTCTATTTCGACTTCTCCATCCGAGCTCGCATTTATGGTAACTTGTTCCAAGACCACAGATTCAGTACAATCAAAAATCAAGTACCTTCCTGTGGTAGTATGGTTACCACCACTAGAACTAGAATTAGTGTTACCTACATTGGTTTTGGCGATCACGTCTTCTACATAATAACTGGTTGTGGCAGATATACTAGGTGTTGTAAAACTTGCGCCAGTATGCACAGGCGTTGATCCATCTATGCTGTCGTACCAGTTCAATGTTCCTGACCCCGAAGCGTTCAAGGTAACTGAACCTGAATCACATAATTCATCATCTGTTGCAGTTGGATTTGTTGTTGTGGCAACTAAGGTCACGTTTTGAACTGTTTTAGCATAATCTGCAATGGTAACAGCAATGGTTTGCGATACATATCCAGGAGCAGAATAAGTTACATTGTAATTACCTGCCTTTAATAGTTTCTGATATTCTCCTAATCCAGGTTCAGACATTCTGAAATTATTCAATTTATCATGACCTGAAATTTCAACTCTTGCCACAACTGGATTTCCAGATTCATCTGTGATAGTACCTTGTAAACCATAAGTAGCTTGTTTCATGTAATCTAAAAATGCTTGCTTATTGTAGGTCCAGTGAGCGGGTAAATTAGCACCACCAACCCATTTTAAATCGGACAATTCCAAGGTAAGTTCTTTATCACAGTGGTAGTAATTCATGTAGTCTTGTCTACCACCATAAACTCTGTACCATTCTGCGCCATGTGTAACACCAGGGCTGGGGTATGTTGAGGAGTCTTCATCTACAGTCATGTAGCCTGCCGGACTATTATTTTGAGCATGAGTAGCATATTCTACACCAATAAACTCATAGTAATCACCATCAGAATGTGTGTATTGACTTACATAAGCATTGTCATATGGATAGTTCACTAACTCAGTCCCACCATGCAAATTAGCAGACAGTATAAAGTTTTTGCTTGAAGCATAATTCATAAATGCGATAGTTTCATCTTCATATATTCCACTATCATGCAATCCAGCAACATTATCAGGATAATTTCTGTTTAAATCCTGATTGCTGTCATTGGCTCGAATTGGATTATTTATTTCATCCGTAGGATTCGTTCTGTAGGATCCATCAGGATTAGCGCTTGGATTTATATAGATTTCAAGATTATTAATTAAATTATCAACTTCCGAGTCCGTACCGTAATTCGTTAAAAGATAATCTATTAATCGTATCATTAATGGAAATCCAACCAACTCATCACCATGCATAGATGATGTATAAAAGAATTCAGGTTCACCTTCATTAATAGATACATTATCACTTATTTTTAATACTAAAAGTTCTCTACCGCTTTGTGTAGTACCTATGCTTTCTAATGAACAGATACTTGGATATGTGGAAGCATAATAATTCATTTTTGCTACGTATTCAGAATATTTTGGATAGGCATCCCAAGTTGTATCCCAAGCAGCAACTGCACTCAAACTATATGCAGCAGCCTCTGGTGAGGTTCCAGCAAGATGTGGATCGAAAGATAATTCATTATCCTCTTTTCTTACTTCAAAAGGTAAACCGTATTCTAAGAATGTATCAAATGTTCTTTCATTAGCATAGGCCTCAGCTATCAAATCATTTTTATCAACATGTTTATGACCTATTGATAAAAATTTAGCAATTTCTCTGAATTGTTCCTGACTAGTAGCTTTGAATGTAAAACAAACTTCACCTTTAGTGTTTAAATAATTTTCGGCTTTTTGTCTGTTTGTTTGAAGTTGTGTTTCTATTTGAGCTTGACTACTTAATATTGTAAGGAATAGCACAACAAACAAGGTTGTAGTTTTTTTCATCTGATTTGGGTTTTAAGTTGCGGTATTTGCCTGTATTCTATTAATCTACAAAGACAATAACCAGATTATTTCTTGAGTGTAATATAAAAATTTATTTCAAAATTATCTATAAAATGCAAAAAAACACGATGAAATGCAACTAAGTTATTAACTAGTTGACTAATAACTGATTAAAAAAGGCTGTATACAATTTGTATACAGCCTTTATAATTACTAACTAATTGATATACTAATCTTTAATCAATTGTTTAAATATAATTTTGTTTGATTTATTGGTAATTTTGATGAAGTAAGATCCATCTTCAAAATCACCAAACTCTTTAATAACTATTGAACTGGTATATTCCTTGTTCAGAGTTTTAATAAGTCTACCCCTAATGTCCAGAATTTCTATTTTAATAGTAGTACCGAGATAAGTTTGAGGTAACTTAACATTTAATTTATCACTAAACGGATTAGGGTAAATATTTACAAAGTTATTCTCATCGAAATCTTGACTATCAAGAGTCGAATCTTCAACGGTTACAGTTACATCACAGTTGGATGAATTTCCATTTACATCAGTAACGGTTAGCGTAACTGTATTATCTCCTATATTAGTGGCATCAAAGAAATTTGGGGTTGCAACTAAAGTGCTAATACTACAGTTATCTGTTGACCCATTGTCAATATCTGATCCCGTTATTGTAGCTGAACTACCTGCTAAGTCAATTGTTATGTCTTTAGCAAGACAAACTGGATCAACTGTATCATTAACTGTAATGGTGTGTGTTACATTGATCGAGTTACTGGCTTCGTCGGTCACACTATAAGTTCTTGTAATGACTTCCGGATTGGAGTTTCCATCGGACACATCCGACACATGAGCTACAGTAATGTTAGCTTCAAGACTGCAATTATCAGCTTCATCGGTAACATCAGTAATGTCCACTGCAGGCACATCACCAGCACATTGTACATTAACAGCTGCTGGATTGCTTGCTGTAGGATCGGTTGTATCAGGAATAAGATTTATATTTTGGTCTTGTGTAGTAGTATTTCCATTACCATCGTCATATGTCCATGTAACAGTTGTATCAGAGGTTATAGGAAATGATGCATTGCTTGTTACTATTACAGATCCACCACAATTATCTGTTGCAGTTGGTGGGGTTAATGAATTAACTACATCACATTGTATATCCAGATCTGGCAATGATCCAAGATCTGGGACTGGCGCTGTTACATCATCAATAATAACAGTTTGTTCTTGGGAAACCATTCCATTTACATTAAAATATTGCCAAGTAATTGTATGGGTACCCTGTGTATTAAAACTGGTAACATCTGGTAAACCAAGAATAGTTCCTAGACTGCAATCTGTTGCAGTAGGCACTGTAGGCGTCACGCTACATTCATCTGTCAACTCGGGCAAATCGGCAACAGTTGGAACGGGTGCTTTATTTTGAATTGTAACTGTTGCTGAGCATGTATCCATTTGTCCATCGGCATCTTCAACAGTTAAAATTACGGTATTGTCACCTATATCAGAACAACTAAAAGAAGTGTTATCCAAACTGTAGCTCGTAATACCAACATCATCAGTTGAACCATTATCTATATCAAGTGGATCTATGGTAACAGAACCAGCTGCATCCAATACAACAGTAATATCTTGACATGCAGCGGTAGGAGGATCAGAAGCTGCTGGAGGCGGAATTATGTTAATTGAATAATCTTCAACTTCACCGCGTACCATCGTTTCACATGACGTAGGTGTTCCACCTCGTTTTAATGAAACTCGCATTCTAGTATTTCCAGGAGTAGCTGTAGCCGGGATTGTAATATTGCCAGTTTTAGTTGCAGTACTGGAAGAGGCTTGGCTAATTACATTTTCATTGGTGTCAAGAAAATCACCATCTTGGTTAAAATCAATCCAAACAGCTATCCCGCATGCGTAAGTGCTACCTGTACCATTAGTTAATGAAAACGAATAAGTGCTACTTTGACCTAAGTTTGTACTCAAAGATGTATAATCTGTATATCCAGATGTACCCGAATTATTATTAATTGATTCTAAAGAAACATTAGATATATAACCACGATTCTGATTAGTCGCTGAAGAGCTGCAATAATCGACTGCAGTGGTAGTAAATATTATAGAGCTTGAATAGTTGGAAGTAAAACTATCACATTTTGATCGGACTTGTACTTCGTATTCTGTTGAAGCTGTTAATCCAGTAACATTATGTGTATTTGTTGATAAATCGGTAACATCTGTCCAGGTTGAAGTTCCTGTTTGTCTGTACCTTAAATCAAATGTATTATCCGTTTGATTATTCCAAGACACAGTTGCCGTGGCTGAAGCTACACTTGAAGGTGTTACACTTGAAGGAATGCTTGTTCCAGGTGTTAACAATACGGTCGATAACAATTTAGTTTCATAATCAGCGATTGTTTGATTGGTTAAAGTAAACGATTGATAGCAAGGTGCCTCAAAAAGTATATCGTAAGTTCCGGCTTTTACTGGGCGATAATAATCGCCAAATGTAGATTCGCTGGTTGTATGTGAATTAGAACTATCATGACCAACTAAAGTTATTGTAGCTTCAATAGGATTATTTGTTGAAGCATCTTTTACAACTCCAGTAAAACCATATAGCCCTTGAACCAGATAATCAATTAATGCTTCTCGGTTCCAATTCCATAGATTAACTAGTTCTGAAGCAGGGGGAGTTTTGATATTTGTAAGTTCAAGAGTTGTTTCTTTGCAAAGTTTATAATAGTTCATATAATCTTGTCGTCCCCCATAAACTTCGTACCAATCGTTACCATTTGTAACCCCTGGCCAAACAAAATTTGTGTACTCGGCGTCCATATAATTAGTATCACCATTATATGAAAAAGCATCATTTTGACAGTTGACAGCATATTCTTTACTTACATCAAAAAGCCACGCGTCGTCTGCATGTCGGGTTGATGTATTGTCCCAGGCATAATTCACAACTTCGGTACCACCGTGAAAGTTTGCTGACAATACAAATTTGTACGTGTCTGCAAAGCTCATGAAATGTTGTGTTTCTAATTCATAAGCTGAATGACCATTTGCATGAGGACCAATGATATTATCCGGATAATTTCTATTTAAATCGATATTATTATCGTTTGCTCTCCTGGCATTTGCTACAGATGTGTTTGAAGCGCTATTATAGTAAGTTCCATCTGGATTAGCGCTAGGATTGATCCATACCTCTGAATTATCTATTAGATTTTTCACTCTGGTATGATCAGCGTGACCTGTATTATTATATGCGGTGATAAAATAATTTATTAAATTAAGCATTAAAGGATAACCAGCAATTTCATCACCGTGCATAGAAGATGTATACATCACTCTTGGTTCTTGCTCTTGAACACTAACATTGTCGGAAAGTTTTATAAATAATAGTCTTTTATTGCCGCCACCAGCACCTTCTGTTGTTCCACCAATATCTACCAGTTGACAGATAGATGAATTATTTGTAGCGAATAATGCCATTTGGTCAGCATAATCTTGATATGTTGGGTATGCAGTTAAAGGAAAGGTTAAAGGTGTAGCACGAAAATTATTTTCTACACTATCAATATTTAATTGGTTAGACATTAATCTTTCAACTGGTTCATTTTCTAGACCATCAACTTTAAAAGGAATGCCTTTATCTAGAAAAGCTTCAAATTGTTGTCTATTTGCCCAAGCAACCAAAGTTTTAGTACGAGGATGGTAGTTTACAATAGAGAACTCTTGTGTGTAACTCTTAATTTCTTCTTTATCATTAACTTTAAAACTAAAGTAAATTTCTTCTTTGTTGTCTAAAAAGTTTTCTGCTTTTTGTAATTGAGTTAATTCTTGGGTAGTGATTTGAGCACTAATATTAAAACATGTAAGCAATAGCAAAACAGTTACATAAGTAAATTTGTTCATCGTACTTGGGGTTTAATGAATTATTAATGTTTAATTATATTCTTTTGAACATAATTTTTGTGCGGGCAATATATTAATATTTTAATAAAAAATCTATTAAATGCATAAAAATACGATGAAATGCATTTTTTGAAATTTTAATGTTTTGCTATAAAATAGGATATGGATAATAAAGGATTATTTTTTAATCCTCTCTAAAGCCTTTAGTTCAACACCAAGGTCATTGAACATATTCATAATGCTACTTAATTTTAGCTCTTCCTTGGTATATTCCTGTGTATTGATACTACAAGTAAATTCCCAAAGTTCTAGAACTTCATCC
>JABDLV010000108.1 GCA_013001815.1 Bacteroidia bacterium | reverse complement strand
AGAAAGATGAATTGAATAAAATTTCTCAGGTAAAAACGTTTACCGAGAAGCCTAATTTAGAAATGGCCAAATCGTTTTTAAAAAGCGGTGATTTTTTATGGAATGCCGGAATCTTTCTTTGGACGGCCAATTCTATAATTGAAGCCATGAAAGAACACTTACCGGATTTAAGTTCCTTATTTGAAGAAGGAAAAGATCGCTTTAATACCGCTGAAGAAGATGCATTCATTGAAAATGCATATACCCATTGCACGAGTATTTCAATTGACTATGGCGTAATGGAAAAAGCCAATAATGTGCATGTATTAAGTTCTGAATTTGGCTGGAGTGACCTTGGTACATATGGTTCCTTATATGAACATGTAGATCATGACAAAGATGCTAACGCGATTGTAGGAAAAAACATTATGCTGTATGATAGTAAAAATTGCATAGTTAATGTACCTGATGGCAAATTGGTAGTTGCACAAGGTTTGGATGATTACATAGTTGTGGAATCTAATGATGTGCTTTTAATTTGCAAAAAAGAAGATGAGCAACAGATAAAAAAGTTTGTTGATGATGTGAAGAAGAATAAAGGGGAAGAGTTCGTTTAAGAAACGGTGTTTTCTTCTATTACACTTGGAGCTTGAAGTTTCTTATATTTTTTGAACCAACTTTTTACTTTTAATTCAATTACTCCAAAAACAGCTTCAGAAAAAATTCCTGAAATCATTTTGCTTTCTCCTGCGCTTCTGTCCGTAAAGATTACCGGTACTTCTACAACATTAAAACCCAATTTCCAGCTTGTAAATTTCATTTCAATTTGAAAAGCATAACCAATAAACTTAATCTTATCTAAATCAATGGCCTCAAGAACTTTCCTCTTATAACACATATATCCGGCAGTAGTGTCATTGATATTCATGCCTGTAATTATTCGCACATATTTTGATGCGAAGTATGACATCATCACCCTGCCCATTGGCCAGTTAACCACATTAACACCTGTTACATATCGTGAACCAATGGCTGCATCTGCTCCTCCATTTTTGCAAGCATCCAACAAACGTTCTAAATCTATAGGATCATGAGAAAAATCTGCATCCATTTCAAATATGTAGCCATAGTTTCTCTTTAACGCCCACTTAAATCCATGTATATATGCCGTACCTAATCCCAGCTTTCCCATTCTTTCTTCAATATGCAATTGATCTGGAAATGCGGTTTGCAAAGATTTCACAATAGAAGCAGTACCATCTTTTGAATTATCATCAATGACGAGAATATCAAAATCAGTACGCAAAGCAAACACAGCACGAATTATTCGCTGTATGTTTTCTTTCTCGTTATATGTAGGTATGATTACTAAGTTCTCGCTCACGGCCACAAGTTACGTAATATTACAAAATTGGTTTTTTAATGCTTTATAATCTATTAGTTCACAATATTTTATAAGTGCATATGAGATCTATTTTTAGGTTTCTTTTCTCTTTTTAAACAGTACATAAATTAGAATACCGGCCAAAAATATTGACACAACCGTAGATAAATACTGCCAAAATTTACCCTGACTTATTTGCAACTCTAATTCTGCTTTGTCATTTTTTAAATATTGTATTTCGTTTTGCAATGCACTAATCCCCACACGGTGTTTATTCAATTGCAACTCATAATCCAGCATATCTACACCCAAACTTAACTTTTGAAATTGATTGTGCTCAAACATTCTATCCAGCTCGTTAATTATTTTATTATCCAGTGCAATGATATTGTTTAGCATCTGCTTGCTTCGCATCACATCTTTTTTTGTTCTGTTTTTGAATATGCCGGTTTTCATTTCATTCAAACTGGAATACTCATTAAATAGTGCCTTCCTCTTTTCTAACAACTCCAACAAATACCTTTTATCAACCTGAGCTGTATCAACTTGAGTAACAAGTGCATTTGCATTTAGTAAAGCAAAGCAAACTAGTATAAAACACAGTAGTAGTTTTTTCATATTCAATTACCAACCTAATAAATAGGCAAATATCAATGGAGCCACAATTGTAGCATCAGACTCAACAATAAACTTGGGCGTATCTACATCTAACTTGCCCCAAGTAATTTTTTCATTGGGCACAGCACCCGAATAGGAACCATAACTGGTAGTTGAGTCTGATATCTGACAGAAATAACTCCAGAAAGGAACTCCTTCCCATTCTAAATCCTGATACATCATGGGCACCACACATATTGGAAAATCACCTGCTATTCCTCCACCTATCTGAAAAAATCCAACGCCTTTTCCTGAAGAGTTATTGCGATACCAATCTGTTAACCAGACCATATATTCAATTCCACTCTTTACAGTTTCTGCTTTCAATTCTTTTTTAACCACATAACTGGCAAAAATATTTCCCATGGTAGAATCTTCCCAACCTGGCACAACAATAGGAATATTCTTTTCTGCCGCAGCCAACATCCAACTATCTTTCGGATCAATTTCATAATGCTGTTCTAAACTTCCACTATTTAGTAACTGATACATATATTCATGTGGAAAGTACCTTTCCCCTTTCGCTTCTGCAACCTTCCAAATTTTTTCAATGTGTTCCTGTATTCTTCTAAACGCTTCCTCTTCAGGTATGCACGTATCTGTTACTCTGTTGTAATGGTTATCTAACAAACCTCTTTCCTCTTCAGGACTTAAATCTCTATAGTTGGGTACTCGTTTGTAGTGAGAGTGTGCAACCAGATTCATAATGTCTTCTTCTAAGTTTGCACCGGTACATGAAATAATTTGCACTTTGTCTTGCCTAATCATTTCTGCCAAAGACTTGCCCAACTCTCCTGTGCTCATTGCACCGGCAAGAGTAATCATCATTGTACCACCTTCAAGCATATGTTTTTCATATCCTTTTGCAGCATCTACTAAAGCCGCAGCATTAAAATGCAGAAAATGATTTTCAATAAAACCGGATATTGGACCTTTTGACATATTAAATCAATTAAAACGCCAAAATAATAAATTAAGCTCTCGCTTTTCTAAACAGGGAAGTAAGCAACATAAAGGCAGCACTGGGTATACCAATCCACATGAGCTCACTTTTTATGACTCGTATGCCCCACTCACCAAAAAATTTAGCAGCACTCATAGGACTAACCACAATTTCTCGCCAGGGCAAAAAGTGCCTAGTGTTGTCAAAGGGCCCAAAAAATGCAATGCCCCTACCACCGTTTGTCATAGCATCTAGCACCCCATGTGAAGCAGTAAGCACAAAAAACATTATGAGTATAGTTATCCCTTTTTTACTCCACAATGAAACGGAATAGTAAAATGTCGTTTTAATAATGAGTGCTAAAACAAAAGCAAAAAATAAAGAGTGCGTAAACCCTCTATGACCAAATGGATGTTCATAAGGAATTCCAAATTTAAACGTAGCTACATCGGCATCTGGAATGCAGCAGCAAAATATTGCTAGTATCCAAAACTTTACACTTTTAGAAAGCGTACCAGATGTATTTCCAATTGCAGCCGCTGCAATAGCGTGACCAAATACTGATGCCATTAAATTGTTACCGGATTTATATAGGTAACGTAAAGAAAGGAATTATTATTTCTTTAATCAGGTTTGTTGAATCGATACTCGAAACCGTATGCATAAGAAATGGAACGAGACATTACATTCTGAAAATTATCTCTAACACTATATCCACAACCTGCTTGCACAGCCATTCGCATTCCAATTCCATCATAAATATTTACAAATGCTCCGGCATTCAAATGCCCTACCATTAAAAATGAGTTAGTCGCTTTATAATAGTCCTCAGAGTAGGCATTGTAGTTAGACCGAAATATGATTAATTCATTGCCAAAACTCTGGCCAAAGCTTAGTGAAGGACCAAAAAACAAACTTGTGTTTTCATTATCTTTTCTAAACAGATGACTTACTTCTAGCTCAAGAGCATTTTCTACTAAACAAAAAGATATATTCTCATTTGCATTTGAATTTTTTTCATAATCTAACATTACCTCTGAGCCAAACATAAAACGTGCACCTAAGACTACTTCTCTTTTCCATTTGGTATCTGAATTTTTAATCAGTCCAAAGGAAACACCGGCTTTATTACTATAAAAACTCGCATCAAAGTAATTTGTTTTTTGATACTCTTCCATATTTTCTGAAATATGAAACGGCACTGCCGACACATTCAGCAATCTTTTATGATCCATTTCTGAAAAGAATTGATCATGTGCAGAAAGCTGAAACGTTGCACTGGAAAAATTCCATCGAGGTGCATCATTTGCAACTTCTGATTCTGTTTGAGCATTACATGGAAAAGTTAAAAGCATAGCACATACTGCCAGCCAAATGGTAGGGAGTTTTAGGAGTCTCATCTTGATTATTTTTAGGTTGATTAAAAAATCAAATGAAGGTTTAGATTACGGGTAAAATAAAAGTAGATATAATAAAAAGGGCGAAATTGCTTTTTTGGTGAACTACCTAAAAACAGAGGGGTTTCGCACTATTCCTGTAAGCCAAACCAAAATTAGCACAATAGATTGCATAATAAATGACTCTCCGTTAGACATGTGCAATACAATGGCTCCGCCCATATGGGCGCTCAAAAGCAGAACACCATAGATATTTGTTCTGGGAATTAAGAATAGAATCACCTCAATTAATTCGGCCACACCAATAATGGTAGTCCATTCTTGTAAATCATAGCTTTGCATGGTTTCTTGCATTTCGGGCAAATACAATTTACCAATGCCACCAAAGGTTGGCATAATGGAAGCAAGGATAGCCAGTATCCAACCAGTTATTTGTCTTTGTTTGTTTTTCTTTTTAGCCATGACTCATCCAAAGATATATTTAAAATCTGTGGAGAAACATTGCATAAATAAAAGTTTTATGGAATTTATATCACATACCCAAAAATGCACATCAGTGCAATAGCACCGAGTGGTGCACCAATAATAACAGACATTATGGGCTGCCTTTTGTTTGAAAATTTTTCTAGAATGGCATAAACAAAAGTTTGTCCTAATAATACAGCAATGAAGTATAATGACATAGCCAGAATATTTGAAGGCGTGAATAAGCCTTTTAAATGATAATTGCCTTCATCAATAAAAAAGAGAAACAAACACATAGCCAGAGAGCTAATAAAAAATAGACTAACTACAGGCCATTGCTTTACCGTTTGTATTTGCGCGTTCATGGCTTTAGAACGTATAGAAAGATTATTTTATTACATAAAAATGAATAAAGCCATTTGAAATTTGAAATTCAAAATTTGAGATTAAATCAACTTCAAATCAGAAATTTCAAATCTAAAATTAATCCTATTTCTTTCTCAAAAGAACAACATACACCGGAAAATGATCTGAGTAACCATTCATAAAAATGTTATAGTCGTACGTACGGTAAGGATAACCTTTGTACCTACCGCTTTTTTGAATTAAATAATCACGCGAAAAAATAACTGGCTTTTGCAAAAAGAAACCATCTTGCTTTTTATCGGTTAATGATTTTGAAACAAGCACCTGATCAAACAAATTCCAGGCATCTCTATAAGCCAGTGTACCTATTCCTTTTTTATAAAAATCATGCCATGGGTTATAAAAATCATTCGCATCTACATCCTTCAGTTTTTCTTTTGCTTTCATTATTAATGCAACCGAAGGACTTATTGGATCATCATTTAAATCGCCCATCAAAATAATTTTTGCATTTGGATCTGCAGCTTGCAATGAGTCTATAAACGCTCTTGCCACCCCTGCCGCATTTGCACGGTGCGGTGCACTTGCCTGCTCTCCGCCTCTTCGGCTTGGCCAGTGGTTTACAAAAAAGTGCATGGGTTCACCCAGATATTCACCAAAAACCCAAAGCACATCACGAGTTGTTCTTTCTTCTCCATCAGGCATTTTTAAAAGCACCGGTAAAGCCTTACTGTCTTTTAGTTTAAAATATTTTGGGTTGTATAAAAACGCATTGTCAATCCCTCTAAAATCAGGACTTTGAAAATG
>JABDLV010000250.1 GCA_013001815.1 Bacteroidia bacterium | reverse complement strand
ATAAGGATTGACTTCTTTTGATTTTTTAGCCAATTCAGGGTCCGGAAAATAATTAGCAAATTGAGTTCGAACCGCCTTCCCTATTAAGCTATAAGCAACAGAATTGATGCCTTCTAACTCGCCTTCATATACTAATTCTACCTTGCCCGTAATAGCCGGTATAATGCTATATAAGTCAGAAATTCTAATGTTTGATGTAGTTTCATTGTTCAGCAGCATTCTTCGCTCTGCTGCGCTGTAAAGGTTCTCTAAGGCAGAAATAGTAAGCCTTGCAGATACTCCACTCTTTTGGTCAATGAATTCGCTTTCTCTTGCTTCAAATGACACCTGTTCAATTAAATTATAAATTAATGGAGCAACATGAACATTGTTTTTTTGATCTTCCGGAATTTTCGCCTCTTGTTTAGTTATACTACTTGCAACTTCAATATCACTTGGATAATGCGTTAATATTTGAGAACCAATTCTATCTTTCAAAGGTGTTACAATGGAACCACGATTGGTATAGTCTTCTGGATTTGCAGTGAATACGAAACCAATATCTAAAGGCAGTCTTAATTTAAATCCTCTAATTTGAATATCACCTTCCTGTAAAATATTAAACAAGGCAACTTGAATACGTGCTTGTAAATCGGGCAATTCATTAATTACAAATATGCCTCTGTGCGAACGAGGTATTAATCCATAATGAATAACACGCTCATCTGCATAACTCAATTTTAATGATGCTGCTTTAATCGGGTCTAAATCTCCAATTAAGTCGGCCACAGAAACATCAGGTGTGGCAAGCTTTTCAGTATATCTCTCACTTCTATGCAACCAGGCTATTGGAGTATCTTCACCTAGCTCTTTTATTTTATTTATCGCATAATATGAAATCGGATTATATGGGTCATCATTGATTTCACTCCCCTCAACAAACGGAACATACTCATCTAATAAATTAGTAACCAACCTGGCTATTTTAGTTTTTGCCTGACCTCTTAATCCCAATAATATAAAATTGTGCTGTGATAATATGGCAGAATGTATTTGTGGAATTACGGTGTCTTCAAATCCTTTTATTTCTTCGAATGGATTCTCTTTATTCTTTAAAACCTGAATTAAATTATCTCTTAACTCTTGCTTTACCCTTTTCGACTTGTAATCTGTTTTTTTTAATTGCCCTAAGGTTTTAATTTCATTGTTATTCTTCATGCTTCCTGCTTATCTAATTGTTTTTCTTCTGTTCTTTATAAAATCTTCAAATATGTATTCTCCCAATCCGCTAAGAGATGAGTAAAATGCACGCCCGTTATTTATTTCAGTAAATTCTCTTACAAACTGTTTTAAATAGGGATCACTGGCAATCATAAACGTGGTAATGGGTATATTTAAACGTCTGCATTGGGCAGCCATATTCAATGTTTTGCTTACAATTTTTCTATCTAACCCAATGCTGTTCTTATAAAACCTAGCCCCTTCCTTTATGCATGATGGCTTACCATCAGTAATCATAAAGATTTGCTTGTTTGGGGTTTTTCTTCTTCTCAATATATCCATCGCAAGTTCTAAACCTGCCGTAGTATTTGTGTGGTATGGACCTACAGTTAAATAAGGCAAGTCTTTTACTTGAATAGGTTTAGCTTCATTGCCAAACGTTAACACATCCAAAGTATCTTTTGGATATTTAATTCGAATTAATTCTGCTAGAGCCATTGCCACTTTTTTCGCAGGTGTAATTCTATCCTCACCATACAAAATCATTGAGTGCGAAATGTCAATCATTAAAACTGTAGAATGATGTGATTTATGTTCCTGCTCCTGAATTTCTAAATCATCTTCCGTTAAACGGAAATCATCTAAGCCATGATTAAGTTGTGCATTTCTAATTGACTGGGTTGGATTAATATTGCTAATGCTATCTCCATACTCGAACTTTTTTGAGTCGGTACTAACATCATCTCCATTACCGGTATAGACCGTTTTATGATTTCCTGAGCTTGTCTTTCTTAATTTGCCAAATATTTCATTTAATGCATTCTTACGAATTGTTTGTTCAGATTTGGCAGTTAAACTGAAGTGTTCATTCCCATCCTCTTTTATATAACCGTTCTTCTTCAAGTCATCAATAAAATCAGCCATGCCATAATCATTATTTGTAATGCTATGCTTACGATCAATTTCATTCATCCAGCCTAGGGCTTCCTGTACATCACCAGAAGTATAATTTAACAATTGCATAAAGAGCTTATGCAAATTTTCAAAAGGAGTGGCTCCTTCAGTAGGTATAAATTGAGAAAAGTGAAATCCCTTCATATTGGGTAATGTGTATGATCTAATATATCTATTAAAACAACACTTTACCAGAGCAATTG
>JABDLV010000222.1 GCA_013001815.1 Bacteroidia bacterium | reverse complement strand
ACAATCACTATCATTGCGCAAACATTCCATTGTATGACGAAAGCAAGAACGAAATGCATACCATTTTCTTCGGTGGTATTGCACAATACTATGATAGTCTAGGTTCGTTGATACAAGACAACAATGTTCCCTTTGTAAAAACGATTGCAAGGGTTACCCGAACTGCAAATGGAACGATGATGGAATACAAATTACCCGGTGAAATGCCGGGATTATTAGGTGCAGGCTCTGAGTTCATTCCCATTGAAGGCTTACCTGTTTATGCAAATGAGGTAATAAAATATGATAGTATAAATACCGATACAACTATGTTAGGCTACATCTTTGGAGGCATTAACAGTTCTGCCCAAAATATTTTTTGGATTAATGATGGAACGCAAAGCAATGCCAGTGATGTCATGTATAAAGTGCATGTCATTAAGAACCTTAGCACGGATATCAATGATCAAAACAACCAAAAAGGTGACAATTTAAACATGAAGGTTTATCCGAATCCTAATTCAGGAATAATAAATGTGGATTTTAACTTACGCTACTCTTCCTCTGTTCAAATTCATCTATCAGATATTACCGGTAAATTAATAAGCCAATTAGATTATCCGAAAAACCGTTTTGTAGTAGGGAAAAACCATTTGGAAATAAAATTAGACAGTTCAGTTCAATTAGCTCCTGCGTTTCTAACCTTAATCACAAACAAGGAGAAAATTACCCAATCTATACTGAGTAAGCCTTAAACAATTTTCTTTTCTTGATCTGAATTCTATTGAAATTTTTCTTTAGATTTCAACATGCTTAAATTGCTCGTAAGTTTTATTGTATGCTTATTCTATTTGAGTTCTGCGCAAGCACAGCTAAAGGTAGACAGACCTTATCAGTTTCAGGCAAACTTCAGTAGCGTGCTCATGCAAATGATGGGGAAAACATTTTATTCATCAGATGTCGAAGAATTAAACGTTGAGGACTGGAGTACGCCCGGAGTTAGTATTGGCTATCACTTAAACAAAAGAGTATACATTGGTTACAGCTATCACCCCAACAGAAATCTGGTACTTTCAAGAGAATGGAGATTTAACGGAAACGAAAATGATGGAATGATAGAAGTTGACCATCACACCGGTCAATTTCACACATTAGAGTTGAGGTGGTCTCCCTATCGCAATGGTTTTTATGCCAGTATTTTCGCAACACATATTACAAAGGCAAACTATACATTAGATTTTATTCGATTAGACTCAACCATGCAACTGGGAAGTAATGACTATGCCAGTGATGTAGAAGCAGAATGGCATGCAAAGAAAATTAATACAATTGGATTGGGTCTTGGTTACAATTTTATCAGCAGCAAAGCATTCTCATTGGGTATAGGTTTGGGCGTTCCCATAACCATTAACCAAACATATCATCAGGAAATTACTTTAGCCTCAAAACAGGCTGTAACTTTTAAACCTCTGGATGAATCCCTTGGAATAAAAACCATAAGAGAAGATCGCTTCTACTACCCTGTTCAATTTTACTTTAGTGCTGGCATTAACCTTAAAAGACTATTTGTGAAACGAAATCCGTTTAGCTAGACAGACATTATATTAGAAAAAATTTTATTTTATTGTATGAATTTGTAAATTGAATCCAAGAAATTTCCCGTTATGCATCCTTTAATTTACGCAGCTATTATATTCTTAGTTATTTATATTGGTTTGTGTTTTGTTGCATACTTCATTCAAGCATTTTTCTTTTTTCATCCTGAAAAATTACCACAAAGCTTTCAGTTCATATCAAAGTATGAAATACCCATGGAAGAAATATTTATAGATCTGGGAGATGGCACAAAAATTAATGCACTGCATTATACTATTCCAAATTCTAAAGGAGTAGTGTTTTATTTTAAGGGAAATACCAAAAGCATTAAAGGTTGGGGTAAGTTTTCTAAAGACTTTATTGGAAAAAATTATGACTTCTTTATGATTGATTATCCCGGATTTGGAAAAAGCAAAGGAAAAAGAACCGAGAATAGAATTTATAATGTAGGACAACATTGCTACAAATGGCTTTGTGAAAAGTACCCTGAGGATAAAATTATTATTTATGGAAGGTCTATGGGTTCAGGTTTTGCAGCTCGCATTGCATCTTGGAACCGACCAAAATCACTCATCTTAGATTCAGGATTTTATAGCTTCTATCATCTTGCACAGAGATTCGTTCCAGTTCTTCCCATGAAATGGATAATTAGATATAAAATTCCAACCTTTGAATTCCTTAAATCGATGAAGTGCCCGGTATACTTTATACATGGCGACAAAGACTGGTTAATACCTTACAGATACAGTGTAAAGATGAACAGAGAAAACCCTAACAACAGTACATTGTTTACGATAGAAGGAGCAAAACATAATGACTTGCCCTCTTATTCAAAATATCATAAAGTGCTATATCGTATTTTAAATAATAACAATCCTAACAACCAATAAACTTCTTTAAATCTCCCTGATGTCAAAAATCCTATTCATTATTCTTATAGTAATTTTAGCACTATTGGTTTTGGGTAATAT
This sequence comes from Bacteroidia bacterium, assembly GCA_013001815.1. GTDB lineage: Bacteria > Bacteroidota > Bacteroidia > AKYH767-A > OLB10 > JABDLV01. Next base: position 6,043 of record JABDLV010000222.1, on the reverse strand, counting down.
TCTCACAAACCCATTACAGCACCATTTCATCTTTTACCCTCAGGCACTTGAAAAGGATTACACCTATTCATTCGCTAATAATTTTGAAGAAGTCAATTTGAATGCAGAGGATGGAGGTCTGATTAATGCCATACATTTTACCGAACCAGGTGCAAAAGGTGTTGTACTCTATTTTCATGGAAATGCAGACAATTTAGTTAGATGGGGTGAGCTCAATAATGGGTTTAAAGAGTTGGGTTATGATTTATTCATTATGGATTTTAGAGGCTTTGGGAAAAGCAAAGGAAAGCAGACTCAAAAGGCATTTTATAATGATGCCATACTTTGTTATGAATATGTGTCAAAGAAGTACGACAGTAATCAAGTAATCATTTATGGCAGATCAATGGGTTCAGGTCCTGCATCATTTCTTGCGTCAAATGTAAATGCTAAGCACTTGATATTAGAAACGCCTTTTTATAGCATGGCGAGCTTATTCAAATCTTACTACCCTATTTTACCTGAATTATTCAGTTTTAAATTTAAGTTTAAGAATTCTAAGTACATCAAGGAAGTGAAATACCCTATCACTATTTTTCATGGCACAAATGATTTTATCGTGCCTATTGAAGAAGCAAGTAAATTGAAAAACGTACTAAAAGAAAGTGATGAATTTATTACTATTGAAGGAGGTTCACACAATGACCTAAACATTTTTCATGCTTATCAAAGTAAACTTTCTGAAATATTTAATAATTAAGTCACCCTTGGAAGCTTATCGCAGTCATATACTTCATCTTATCGTTGCATGCCTATTTGTTTTTGGTTCATGTAAAGTCCAAATGCAGTCTGCCACAAACATAAACAAGGAAGTAGTGATGCAAGATGAAAAAATGCTTTTAGGCAAAATTAATGCCGATGGATTTCAGCAGGCAGAATATAAAGATTGGTTTAACAATAGCTATACGGGTTATTCCTTAAAACCGGATGTGATAGAACATTTAAAAGATAAATTAAATGGCATTCAAGTGAAAGTATTTATTGGCACCTGGTGTTCCGACAGCCAAAGAGAGGTCCCGGCTTTTTATAAAATTCTTGATGCACTGGAATTTGATCAACAAAACCTTACAATGATTGGTGTTGACCGTAGCAAAGAACAGCCTGAGGAAGAATTACAGGCCTTTGAAATTGAATATGTACCCACCTTTATTTTTTATAGAAATGGTGAAGAAATCGGTAGAATTATTGAAACACCCACATTGAGTTTGGAAGAAGATATACTTTCTATACTAAGTAAATAAATTTGCCCGGAGATGCCCTTGGAATAAAACCAAAAGAGAATATCGCTTCTATTACCCTGTTCAATTTTACTTTAGTGCCGGCATTAACCTTAGAAGACTATTTGTGAAACGGAATCTGTTTAGCTAAGGCCCTGACTTCATTCTCCAGAATTGTAAAATTTTAATTGCATTTGTATATTTAACGAGTTACAAAATTAAATTCAATATGAAAGGAAATTACTTAGCCTATATACTGATTGCCCTCCTATTCTCAAGCTCAATAGTAAACGCTCAAACAAGCAACACACGGTTTCATAGGGCTGTTAGCAATTCGCTACCGGCAGATTTTGAATTAGACATACCTCATTTAAGAGAACATATTTATAATGGCATTCCTGATAATTTAAAAGAAGAAGGAAGATCAGATCGCTCTTGTTTTCGTTTTGCCGATCAATCGGCACATTTTGTTTCCAGGGTAACATCAAGTGGTTACATCTATAGTGACTGGCCGGAACTGGAAGAATACTTGAATAAGATATTGCAAAAAGTAATGCCCGATGAATTAAAGGATGATAGTTTAATTCATGCTTACGTAATTAAAGACGGAAGTTCAAATGCGTTTATGACACCGGCCGGTATATTCTATATGCACATTGGATTGTTTGCAGAAGTTTATGATGAAGCAAGCATAGCCGGAATAATGGCACATGAACTCGCTCATTATTACAAGCGACATCCCTTAAAAAGATTTATGCTTGCAGAAAAAGGAGAATTTAGACAAGGAATATTTTTCGAGAATAAAAACCTAAGTAAGTTTTCAATTGCCAATGAAATACAATCCGATTCATTGGCTATGCACTGGTTAAATCAGTCGGGATACAAGGTAGAAGGCCTTCGTGAATTTTTTCTTGCTTCTGAAAGGCAATACAAAAAATGGGTAAAAAGATCATCCAGATATTGGGAGTATGAGGCAAACACCCATCCCCTTTCCAGTGATAGAATTAAGGCTATAGATAAATTCATTAAAAATAATGATGCGTATAAAGGTGAAAATTTTCTTGTTAGTGAAAGTGAATTCAAAAAATTTAAAGAAGAAGCCAAACCGGAAATACTAAATAATTTCCTAACCAACTTTTCATACTCCAATTGCATAGAGACCGCTTTTAATTTTCATATTTACGACCCCGACAATACAGTGTATATATGGTACTTGATGGAGTCCATTAGACGTAAGTGTTATTTGAACATAGAAATGTGGGATAAAAATTTTATTACCCACAGGTATTATAAGGGTGTAGAACAAGAAGGATCGGGTGAAAAAGAACAAATAACGGCACACCTGTTCGAGAAATTTGATCTAGAAATAATGGGATTGAAACCCACTGAGGTAATTAATATGAAGGCCCGGTTTTATTGGGCGGATAAACCACGATTTAAAACACATGAACAAGCTTATAATTTCTTTTACAGTGTTAGCAAACAATTGGGTGAACCGGAATGTATTTTATCAAACGCCCTGAGCTTTGTTGATAATGACTCTGTGCGCAATGCATTATTGACAGAATACATTGCCTTACCAAATGCCCTTTACAAAGAGTACGCACAAAATTTATTGGATGGAAGTATTTTTGACGACTTACCGGATAAAAAACTAATTGTTCTCTCCTACTCTGAAGTGATGGTTAGACAAGGTTATGATGACATATTGATTAGACCTTTAAAAACAGATAAAGGTGACATTATGGAGGACCTGATAAAAAATAGTACTGATAATTATATGGACAGAACCCAGATGTACTTACCCAACCTAAAAAAAGACAGACTGAATGACTTTCACATTCTGGCAGAGTTAAATATTTTTTCCGGAATTAGAACCTTCGCACAGGGAACCAAAACAGAAACGCATATACTTGATCCCAGATTTTGGAATGCTTTTAAAGATTTTGAAGTGAATGAATTTGAATTTATTGATTGCTGGTATTTTGAAGCAAGAAAAGTAGATAAAACAAAGGAAGGCGCTGAAGCACTTATAGGCTCAAACTATGAAACCATATTAAGCCAACCGAACCCCAACCGTTTTTTAACCGGATACATTAGTTCGGTTAGAGCAATAGAAGGTGGCGTGATGAAAGTAAAGTATTATAAAAGAGAAAAGCCGGTATCTAAAAAAATGACCGGTTTAGAGGCTCTAACTAACCAAATTAAATTCCTACTGAAAAAGAAAATTGAGCTGGCTGAGGAATATGATTTAAGGTATGGAGAATAGGTTTTGAATTAATATCTTAAATTAGTTCAGTAATTATTAATTACCAAACCATGAAATATACAGTAACAAACACCATCAATAAGCCATTAGATGTAGTGGTTGAAAAATTTAAAGAACCCGAAGGAGCCATTCACTGGATGGAAGGCTTGCAAAAAATTGAACATACTTCCGGCACCCCAGGTACCTTAGGGGCTAAAAGCAAGTTTCATTTTTTGCATAAAGGGAAAGAAATGATCATTGATGAAACCATTCTTGTGCAAGACTTACCGAATAAAATCAAGTTTGGGTATAATAGCTCCATGGGTTATAACGAAGTAGAAATGCAATTTGAAAAAATTGATGACAACAGTGTAAAGCAAATTAACAATAGTTATTTTGAGCTGAAGGGTGTTATGAAAATGATGGGCTTTTTAATGAAGGGTATGTTTAAAAAGCAATCATTAAAATATATGACTGCATTTAAAAAATACGCAGAACAGTAATATGAATTGGAATGATGTTATAAAGTATGCCAATCATGGCAATCCTACACCGGATAAACGGGTAGAAAAAACAGAAGAAGAATGGAAATCCATTCTTACACCAAAGCAATTTCAAATTACCAGGTTAAAAGGCACAGAAGCTGCAGGATCAGGTGCACTTTGCAGTGCCCATGATGCAGGTAAGTATTCTTGTATTTGCTGCGATGCGCTGTTATTTGATTCTACCATTAAGTTTGATTCAGGCACAGGTTGGCCCAGCTTTACTGAACCTATAAAGGAAAATGCGATTAAATACGAAAAAGATGAATCATTTGGAATGGTTCGTGTTGAGGTAATGTGCAATACCTGTGATGCGCATTTAGGACATGTATTTCCTGATGGACCGGCTCCCAGCGGCTTAAGATACTGCGTAAATTCAGAGTCTATTCAGCTATTAAAGGATTTAATCAAATAAAATAAACCAATATTTTATGTTATATTTGTGGCTTATTAATATTTAAATTTATTATCATGAGTAACGGAACAGTTAAATTCTTTAATGACGCTAAAGGCTTTGGTTTTATTGTACCAGACGAAGGCGGCAAAGATGTATTTGTACATCAAAACGGACTAACAGAAAAAATTCACGAAGGAGACAAAGTTTCCTTTGAAATTGAACAAGGTGAAAAAGGCTTAAACGCTGTAAATGTAAAACTACAGCAATAGTATCTTTACACTTTATATGAACTGTAAAAGCCTATCAATTTGATAGGCTTTTTTTATTACTTTACTTTTTAAATCATTCATTTGCGATTAAATTTTATACCATAAAAACTTATGGTACAGCTATTCATCACATTCTTTTTTATATGCAGGCCTCTTCTCAACAGGCAACAGTTCAATGTATTTAGAATTTAAACAAAAGAGATAATGCGGTTCACATCAAAAAGTGAAAAGAAATATTGGTATTACACTTTAGTTGTGCTTATCGGAATCATTGGTTCCATCTTCCTAGGTAGGCCATTAATCGATGCATTGCCCCAGCACTTTGCTTCCATGGGATTTGCAGCAGTACTCTGGTCAGTGCTAGGTATAATAGTATTGCATGGCTTAGTAACAAAAAAACATATTCTTGAAATTGCTCTTTGGATAGGAATATTTTCAGTTTACTTCCTTATAGTTTTAAGAATGACTAGCGAAGAAGAGCGCAGCCATATGATTGAGTTCAGTATTTTAGCCATTTGTATCTATGCAGCATTAAAAGAAAGACATCAGCATGCAGTTTTAAAATATCATCCTGCAATAATTGCATTTGCTATCTCAGTAATAATTGGCGCACTGGATGAGTTCATACAACTATTTGTGCCGGGAAGGGTATTTGACTGGATAGACATAGGCTTTAATTCATTTGCTGCATTCTTTGCTATTGCAGCCAGTACAGCACTTTCCTGGGTACGTTCAAAACTAATTAAGGCATTCTAAAGAAGACATATTTAAAAGCAAGGGTATTCCTCCGTTTTGCTTAAAACAGAAACCAATTTCAATAGCTGTGAGTATAATATTAGTAGCTATTTTGAATCTCTTCAATACCATGCCGATAAAAGAGAGTTGAAGAGCAGAATAGTATTATTAATTACCTTAAGTATTTTCTAATTCTGCTTTGATTTAGAAAAAACTGAACAGCCGGTTTATACCGGCAATGCCACATATGAACGCCTGTAACTGATATCAGTGAGGCGTTCATTCTGGTTTTTTAATAGACTTCATAATTATTTTATCCCATTCACCTAGCCTGCATTGAACAACTGATTTACATCATTGTTGAACAATTATTTATTGAATAACATTGCTGTAGAATCTGAAGATTATGTCAGCTGCCAAGCCTTTGGAGGCAAAAAAAGTATTTAAAGAATGTGAAACTTGTTCCAGAACATTTGGGCATTTGCTTAATTGCGAATTTGCACATCCTCAGGTCAAAGAAGAAATAGCATTAAACCCTTTAGCAGGTGGCATTTTAAATGAAGGTCACCAATGCGGAATGCTTTGGGGAGCAGCAA
>JABDLV010000210.1 GCA_013001815.1 Bacteroidia bacterium | reverse complement strand
GTGCTTAAAAAATATAATGTTGATCTGTTTGTTAGTCCCGATGGATATTTGAGTTTGAATACCAATGTTCCTTCATTACAAGTAATACACGATTTAAATTTTGAACACTTTCCAAACTTTGTAAAAGAAAATCACGCAAAGTATTTAAGGAAGTACTTTCCAATGTTTGCCCGTAAAGCCACGCGCATCGCTACTGTGAGTGAGTTTTCAAAGAATGACATCATAAAGACTTATGATGCAGATGAGGAAAAGGTTGATGTAATTTATAATGCAGCGCACAAGGCTTACAAGAAGATAAGCAATGAAGAAAGAGAAACAATTAAAAATAAGTATTCAGAAGGAAATGAATATTTTGTTTTTGTAAGTGCCTTCAATCCAAGAAAAAATATAACCAATACATTAAGTGCATTTAAATTATTCAAAGAGAATAATAATACTGGGCACAAATTATTAATGGTTGGCGAAAAACAATACTGGACAAAAGAAATGCAGGAGGCTTATGATTCTTGTGCGAGTGATGTGATTCTTACCGGAAGATTAAACGTAGAAGAGTTAAGCAAAGTAATGGGCAGTGCAAGCGTATTGGTATATGCTTCAAAATTTGAGGGCTTTGGAATACCAATTATTGAGGCAATGAAATGTGGTACTCCTGTAATAACATCTAATGTGAGTTCTATGCCCGAGGTGGCACTTGATGCTGCAATGTTGGTGGACCCAAATAAGCCAGATGAAATAGCCAATGCAATGAGTGAGATTATTTCTAATTCAACGTTAAGAAATGAGTTGATAGAAAAAGGGCTTAAAAGAAGTGAGTTTTTTTCTTGGGATAAATCTGCAGAATTGCTGTGGAAGAGTATGTTAAAGATTTTAGATGATGGAAAAGGATAATGAATATTAATTTTAATTTTGTTTTTCCGCTATGAGTTCAACTAAGGGCAAAATATTAGTATTAGGTGCAGCAGGCCAAATAGGTACTGACCTTGTTTTATCTCTGAGAGAAAAGCATGGCAATGAAAATGTCATTGCATCTGATATAAAGGAACCCATTTCAGAAGTTTTAGATAATGGTCCGTTTGAATTGATTGATGTGTTAAATGAAGAACGAATTGATGAAATATTTTTGAATTATAATATTTCAGAGGTTTATCATTTAGCGGCATTGCTTTCTGCCACTGCCGAAAAATTAATGGACAAGGCATGGCACATTAATATGCAAGGCTTGCTAAATATTTTAAATGTGGTGAAGGAAAAAAATCACATTAAACTTTTTTGGCCAAGTTCTATTGCTGTATTTGGTCCGGATACACCGAAGAAAAATACACCACAGCATACAATTACAGAACCTACCACCATTTATGGCATTACAAAATTAGCTGGTGAGAGATTGTGTGAATATTATCATGACAATCATGGGGTGGATGTTCGAAGCATTCGCTTTCCCGGTTTAATTAGCTATAAAGCACCACCGGGAGGTGGTACAACTGATTATGCAGTAAGCATATTTCATGAAGCATTGAAACAAGAGTACTATAAGTGCTACTTGCGTTCTGAATCAACTTTACCAATGATGTATATGCCTGATGCGATCAAATCTATGGTTGGTATAATGAGTGCGAGTCCTGACCAAGTTAAAATAAGAAGTAGTTATAATGTATCGGGCATGAGTTTTTCTCCTGCAGAAATTGCATTGGTTATAAAAAAAATAATTCCCGGATTTACTATTGAATACCAACCGGATTACCGACAAAAGATAGCAGACTCTTGGCCGCAGTCAATTGATGATAATCGTGCAAGAGCAGATTGGGGATGGCTTCCGGATTATTCTACCGATAGTATGGCAGCAGAGATGATCACAGAGTTATCTAAAACAATTAAAAAAGAAGCAAGCACCCTATGATGAAAGATGTTTTTATAACTAATTCATTAACTCGTAAAAAAGAAAAGTTTGAGCCAATAAACCCTCCGTTGGTTGGCCTATATGTTTGCGGACCTACAGTTTATAGTGAGCCTCATTTAGGGCATGCGAGACCGTACATCACTTTTGATATTTTATCGAGATACTTTACGCATTTAGGATACAAGTTGAGGTATGTTAGAAACATTACAGATGTGGGTCACTTAGAGGATGAAGATGCGGGAGAAGGCGAGGATAGAATTACGAAAAAGGCTAGGCTTGAAAAGTTAGAGCCAATGGAAGTTGCTAAAATGTACACGGATAGCTTTCATGATAAAATGGATCAATTAAATGTTGGCAGACCACACATTGAACCTCGGGCATCAGGTCACATCATTGAGCAAATTTTAATGATTGAAAAAATTCTGGAACATGGTTTTGCGTATGAAGTGAATGGGTCAGTTTATTTTGATGTAGTAAAGTATAATGAAAGCAATAATTACGGAGAACTTTCAGGCAGAGTATTAGATGAATTAATGTCTGGTGTCGGAAGTAGAGAATTAGAGGGACAGGATGAAAAGAAAAACAGTGTTGACTTTGCTCTTTGGAAAAAGGCAGCACCCGTGCATATTATGCGTTGGCCATCACCTTGGAGTGAAGGGTTTCCCGGTTGGCACTTGGAGTGCTCTGCAATGAGTCAAAAATATTTAGGAGAAACATTTGATATACATGGTGGAGGAATGGATTTACTATTTCCTCATCATGAATGCGAAATTGCACAATCAGTTGGAGCATATAATAAGAAACCCGTTAAGTACTGGATGCATAATAACATGATTACAATCAATGGGCAAAAAATGGGGCGCTCGTTAGGTAATTTTATAACACTGGATGAATTTTTTAGTGGTTCCCATAAATTACTAGAGCAAGCTTATGGCGCAATGACTATACGCTTCTTTATTTTACAGGCTCACTACAGAAGTACCGTAGATTTTAGCAATAGCGCGTTAAAAGCCGCAGAAAAAGGGTACAAAAAATTGATGAATAGTTATGACGTACTTCAAAACTTGAAGACTAGTGATGAAAGTACAGTTAGTATACAGCCTATAATTGATGATTGTTACAAGGCAATGAGTGATGATTTAAACTCTGCAATGGTACTGGCTAAATTGTTTGAAGCGGTTACTATTGTGAACTCTATAAATGATGGTAAGGAAAAAATAAATGAGGCGGAGTATGAGTTATTAAAGCAGCTGTATCAGACTTTTGTATTTGATGTGTTGGGTTTAAAAGAAGTGGAAAGTCAAAGCAATGATGATGTAAGCAGCTTGATGCAATTAATTATAGAGCTACGGGCTATAGCGAAAGACAATAAGGATTATGCGACATCTGATAAAATTAGAGATGAATTAAACAAGATGAGTTATCAAATTAAAGATGGTAAAGATGGCACAAGTTGGAGTAAAGCATAAATCATTTTTTATATCAATTTTTATTTTAGCGTTTCTAGCAGCCTGTCAAACGGAAGTAAAAGAAAAGCCGGCTGTAATTAAACCAACGGTAGACGTTCCCCAATTCAATGCAGACAGTGCTTATAGCTATATAGCACAGCAGGTTGCTTTTGGCCCAAGAGCTTTAGGTACTAAAGGGCATGAAGAGTGTGCCGAATATTTAATTGATAAAATGAGTGCATTTACTGATACTGTGATTGTACAACGAGGCAGTGTGAAAACTTATGATGGAAAAGTTCATGCTTTTCAAAATATTATAGGAAGTATAAAACCGGAATTAAATAATAGAATTCTTATTTGTGCGCACTGGGATACCCGGCCTATTGCAGATCATGATACGAAAAGAAGGGATGAACCAATACTTGGTGCAAATGATGGAGGAAGTGGAGTAGGAGTAGTTTTAGAATTAGCAAGACAACTTAATACCATGGATCCAAAAATGGGTGTAGATTTTATTTTGTTTGATGCGGAAGACTATGGTCAACCGGATGGATATAGACCTTATATGGAAAACAGTTATTGCTTGGGTTCTCAATATTGGAGCAATACACCTCATGTTGAAAGGTATTATGCACGTTTTGGAATTTTATTAGACATGGTTGGTGCTGAAAACGCAAAATTCACGATGGAAGGCACTTCAATGCAATTTGCTCCAACTTTAATGAAAGATATTTGGAATACTGCTTCTGCTCTTGGGTACTCAGGTCATTTTGTTTCAAAAAGAACAAAATCCATTGTAGATGATCATCTATATATTAATCAAATAGCCGGAATACCAACCATTGATATTATTGAATACAGTGAATCTACTCCCACCAATTTTGGGCATTATTGGCATACCCATAAAGATAATATGGACATTATTGATAGAACAACGTTAAAGGCTGTGGGGCAAACAGTACTTACCTATGTAGTGCAAGAAATTCATTAATTACTTAATACTCTTCTCTTTTGCTTCTAATTCTTTAATTACTTTTTCTTGCTCCTTTATTTTCTTTTGTGCCTTCTTTTGGTCTTGAACGTTTTGTTTAATGTC
>JABDLV010000093.1 GCA_013001815.1 Bacteroidia bacterium | reverse complement strand
AACCTAAGGTTTCTGTATAGAAATTGTGTGCAGCAATTGGGTCATTTACCAATATACTAAACATTTTAAGTTTCATAGAGCTTGTGTTTTGTGCTAAGGTAAAATTAGCAGATTAGAGTACTAAAATTAGGAGTGCTTTAATATGTTTCATCAATAAACGTATAAAATTTAATTGTCAATCCATAATACACCTGCCCAACTTTAGAGCCATTTAATACGGCAACTTCCGGTAAATGCGCCCACTGTTTAAACTCAAAATTTTTAAGCAAAGCAATACTCCTTTCATTGTTTTCTAATAGAATGGCAAATACATTTTTATGTCCGATCTCTTTTGCTTCCTTAATAATCCGGTCCATTAACTGTGAACCAATTCCTTTATTTTGAAAATTCTTATCTATGAAATAACTGACTTCAACTGTCTGTGCTAAGGCACTTCTGCCGGGTCTGTATTCGCTTAATGAAATCCAGCCTACAATAATGCCATCAATGTCAGCAACTAAAATAGGATGCGTCTTTGGATTATGATTCTTAAACCATTCTACTCTTTCTGAAATAGGTATTGGTTCTGTATCGCAAGTAGAGTAGCCGGTTAATATACTTTGGTTATAAATTTCATTTATAGAAACTATATCCGATTCCAATGCGAGTCTAATATTCATTTTATAAAGAAACTAAAATTCAAAAAAAGAGCCGCATAAAATGCAGCTCTTGTTATTTATTAAATGTTCAAATTTATTCTATTACCAACTTCTTGGTAATGGTAGAATTATCTGTAACTAGTGTTACCACATATGTTCCTTTAGCATACGATTGTATATCTACTTTCTCATTAATTGCTGATGTGTTGTTGAACTGTTCTTTGTAAACAGTTTTACCAAGCATATCGGTTATTTGCACATCTACAACTTTTGAGTTTAGGTCGTGTGTATGAAGTATAATATACGTGTTAGCAGGATTTGGATACACATCAAAATGAATGTCTTTCACATCATCAACACCAGTGGTAAACGTGCAAAGAATAGGGTAGACGGCTAAAGCAATCTCCATGCCCCATGATGCCGGGTACTCGCTAAACTGATGCCAAGAATTATCACTCCATTGTTCCCAGGCAGTATTTGGAACAGTTTGCCCGTTAGCAGAATGAATAATGGCAATGGTATCTTGTGGTGTGCCATTAGGTGAGAACTGCAATCCGGCAAAGTATGGTCCAGTCATGCCAACAGGAGTGGTAAACATCATTGTAGTTGGTACAGCTGTGTTGATTGTGTTAATGAGTCTGTTTGCTGTTGCTGCAACCGTTCCGGGCTGTCCACCGCTTTCATTCCAAATGGTAAAATCTACAGATGAACTGGCGTTACCGGGATGTGCAACTGCAATATCAATAATCAATCCATCAATGTTATAACCGGAAGGAGGAGCATCAAATTTATCTGCTTTTGAAATGTCGTTGTAGTCATTATGTCCGCTAACATAACCCCAAAGACCGGAACCGGTTAATGAAGGAGTATTAGCCGGTAAGAAATTAGAAACGGTATCACAAAGGGTAGTGCCAATTGGCAATACATCTATGTAACATGTTTTAGTTTCAGTGTCGCTTCCATTGGCATTGGTGGCTACTAATGTAACAGCATAGCATCCAGGTACATTGTAAGTAATATTTAATGGATTTTGCGCACCAGATGTACCCGGTGAACCACCTGTAAATGTCCATGACCAGCCGGTTGGGACGTTGGCACTTAGGTCTATAAAGTTCACTGAATTTCCTTGTATGATTGAAACGGTATTCGCACTAAAATCTGCATTAGGTGCTGCAGCAATAGGACCACAAGCGGTTGAGTTTGCTAAATTAATTCTAAACGTAGAGTTTGACATGACCGTTTGCACTCTTGTTTTTTGATCTTCAGTAAATGTAATTAGGCATAAGTCATCAGAGTAATCCATAAAGTTGTAAAACATATCACCATTAGGTGAATTACCTGTGCAGTTGGAAGTGCTTGGCCAACTAGGGCAACCAAAATTTGATGATTGCTGCGTTGGTGTATCAGCACAATAATCAGTTTGACACGCACCATCGCCCCAAATATGTCTTAAGCCTAGCCAGTGGCCAATTTCATGTGTTGCTGTTCTGCCTTTGTTGTATTGTGGTATTAAGTTTCCGGTTCTTCCTAATGCGTTATACAAAATAACTACACCATCACTAGTTAAAGTGCCTTGATTAGAAGTAGGAACACCAACTAAACCAGAACCGGGAGGCCATGTGGCATACCCTAACAAACCACCACTCATGTTTGCCACCCAAACATTTAAATAATCATTTGGGTCCCAAATAGTGGCAGGCTTTATTGTATTATCCATATAGCCTGATGAGAAAGGAGGAGATGTGAAGCCTGCAGTGCTTCGGTTAATTCGGTTAATGCCCGGTACAGCCAATGTGTTACCATTTGGATCAACGGTTGCCGCACAAAAGTTTATTTCACAATCTGCAGCTAAATTGGTCCAAACACTTGGCAGGTTTGAATTATCAGAGTTTAACTGTCTGAAATCTTCATTCAATACATCTAGCTGTGAGTTTACTTGTGCAGTACTTAGGTTTGTTTGCGAACCGATAGATTCTCCGTTATGTATAATGTGAAAAACAACCGGAATGGTATACAATGTATTTCTTTGTGAAGGAGCTTGTGCTTTATGAATTGCAATTTTTTCTTGAAGCCAATCTTCCCATTGTTGACTAGGTTCACTTGTAGCACAAGTTCTTTGAGTAGGTAACTGACCGTATTCAGTAATTTTTTGTGCAAAACCTGATTGGGCAAAAAATAAAACTGTGAATAGAATAGTAAAGATTGATTTCATATTGATATGTGTATTAAAATACAAATAATGAGGTGTAAAACTATATAATTCGAATGAGTCTAAACTGATTTATAGTTGTTAATTAATTAACATTAACAATTGATGAAGTAATTTTAGAATTGTAATGATTGAGGTATTTTGGCATAATTATTAAGCCTTATTAGTAAGAGTGGTTTTTTATAAAATTTGACTTAAATATGATGAATAGAATTATAGCTATATTACTAGTATTTAGCTCTTTAGGGGGTTATGCCCAAACTGAAAAAGACGGAGAGTTTAAGCCAACTACAAGGTCAGAGTATGATTTTGTTACGGTGGGATATCAAATTCAGCTGAATACAGGCTTGCCAATGAAATCGGGATATAAGCTCGTGAACTATGAGAAATGCGAGTTTGAGCATGCTAATGTTTCAACCAAAGCCCTATTTAGAGAAGGGGATGATAAGCCTTGCGCTATTATGTTGATATATAGCGAGCGTTTTCAAAAGCCCAGATATTTTTGTGTACCTACGAAAGAAGCAGATGAAGAATTGTGGAAGCTCTATTTCGCAAGCTTGGAACCACAACGATTAACGAACAATTCCTGGCTTCAATACATGACTTATTGCGCAGGAAACACCATTATGGAAAAGCACCATAAAGATTACGAGTAGAATGAATTATCCATCAAGTCTTAAAGTATTTGTTGTGATAAAATACAAGCAATCTGTTTAAACTTATTAACAAAGTAGGCAATGATAAATATCTGGTTATTATTGCTTTATATAAATTTGTTCAGAACATTAATGTTTTGTTAACAAAATAAAATAGTCCAGATTATTAAAATATTTAAATTTGTATCACTATGAAAAAAGTATTATCAATTCTGTTTATTTCATTGTTATTCGTTGCAAATGAAGCGTATAGCACTACACTTGCAAATAGCGGTGAAATGGATGGAGAAAAAAACAAAATGGAAAGAGAAGACGGACTTTACGCTGAAATTAAAACGAACAAAGGCACAATTGTGTTGATGTTAGATTATGAAAAAGCACCCTTAACGGTTGCTAATTTTGTTGCATTGGCTGAAGGTAAAATGCCAAACAATAAGAAAGCAGAAGGAGAAAGATATTATGATGGTTTAGTCTTTCACCGTGTTATTCCAAATTTTATGATTCAAGGTGGTTGTCCATTAGGAAATGGCACAGGCGACCCGGGTTATAAATTCAAAGATGAAATTCACCCGGATTTAAAACATACAGGACCTGGTATCCTTTCAATGGCAAATGCCGGACCGGGTACAAATGGCTCTCAATTTTTTATTACTCACGTTCAAACAACCTGGTTAGATGGTAAACACACAGTGTTTGGTCATGTTGTTGAAGGACAAGATGTGGTTAACGCAATTGTTGGTGGTGACAAAATGGAGAGTGTAAAGATTTTAGTTGTTGGTAAAAAAGCTCAAGAGTTTGATGCAGTTGAAACGTTTAATCGTTTAAAATAAGAGGTACTTGAGTATAATAGTTTAGTTGGTAATTGTTGAGTTAAAAGCGGTCATTTAAAAATGACCGCTTTTTGTTTTATGTAATGGGCTGTCCAAGAGAATTGAGGAATAATTTTTGTACTATATTGCATAAGAATAATTTTAATCAAATACTTTAAATATGAGTGAATTATTGGGTGCTTTAATGGGCCAACTAACACAGCAAAATGCTGTTTCTGCTATTGGAAAGCAGGTAGGCGCAAATGACCAAACAACAACTAAAGCATTGCAATATGCCATTCCGGTTTTATTGGGAGCTTTAGCAAACAATACTTCTAATAACTCTGGTGCTGCAGCATTGGATAATGCATTAACGAAAGACCATGATGGCAGCATATTGAATGACATTGTGGGTGCAGTGGCCGGTGGTTCAAACAGCGGCCTAGGAGCAGGTATATTGAAGCATGTATTAGGTGGACAAAGAAACCAAGTACAACAACAATTAAGTGCTCAAACAGGCTTAAGCTCTGATGGAATGGGTCAAGTATTAGAAATAGCAGCTCCGATTTTAATGGGCATGTTAGGCAAGCAAAAACGCGAAAATAATTTAGGTGCAAGTGCACTTGCAAGCATGTTGGGTGGAGCTAAACAAGAAGCGGCAGATGCCCCTTTTGGTCCTTCTATGGATATGTTGGGTGCTTTGTTAGGCGGTGGCAGTAGCAGAAAATCCGGTTTAATGGGTGCCGGAATGAGCATACTTAAAGGATTTCTAAAGAAATAAGAATTACTCAGATACTAGTTTTTGAAAGTTCTGGATTTGTGAATTCGTTCCCATAATGAAAATTCCCATGTTGGGCTCAATCATTGTTTGTGGTGATGGATTAATGATGTAGTCTCCATGAGGAGATTTTAATGCAACGACATTTGCACCCGTAAGTTCCAATGAGTTTATTTCTTTCAATGATTTGTTTTGCAGAGAGGGTGGAAGTTCATTTAAAACTATTTCGCTAAAACTAACTCCTGTATCTTCTTGTTCTGTCATTAATTGAAAAAAATCAACAGTATCTGGTTTTCTAACGAGTGAAGCCATGTAGAATCCTCCAATCAGTTCAGGCATAATTACATGGTTTGCACCTGCACGTTTTAATTTGCTCTCAGAATTGATGGCTGATCCTCTTGAAATAATATTCAATCTTGGATTTAATTGTTTGGCCGTAAGCACAACATAAACATTGTCTGCATCTTCATTTAATGTAGTAACCAAAACCCTGGCACGGTCAATTCCAGCCTCAACAAGGACTTCATCATGGGTACTGTCACCTTCAATATGCATTATGTCAGCATCTTCTCTAAGTTCTTCAATTTTTTGAGGTGCATTTTCAATTACCACAAATGAATTTCCAAATTTTAAAAATCGTTTAGATATTTCCATTCCATAACGCCCATATCCACATATGATAACGTGATTTTCTAACTGGTCAATTTTCTTTTTCATGGTTCGTTCTATTAAAATTTTTCTAAAATCACCTTCTATTATAAATCTTGATAATATTGATACGGAGTATGCAAAAACCGCAATGTTAAAAATAATAAGAATAGAAGTAAATAACCTGCCTGCATCACTTAATGGTCTAACTTCCGTAAATCCGACTGTACTGAGAGTAATAATGGTCATGTAGATAGCCTCTATAATAGAGTATCCTTCTATCATTATATAACCAACTGTTCCAATTACAGTTACCAGTACAAGCAACAATAAGGCAATAAATAATTGCTGCAAATACACTACAGATTTTAAACTTTGTTTTTGCTTAGTACCAATAAAAAGATTTATCATAGATTCAGTAAAGATAAAAAGCAATTTGGTTGATAATTTATGATGTGGCTCATCTTTTATACATTTTAAAGCAGGCTTAAATAATTATATTAGCTTCAAATAATTACATTTTATGCGAATTCAATTTTGTGGTGCAGCACAAACGGTTACAGGCTCCAGGCACCTGATTAAACTAGATGATGGCAAACAGATATTGCTCGATTGCGGTTTGTTTCAAGGTTTAGGAAAGGATACCGATGATATGAATCGTGAATTGGGATTTGATCCTAAACGAGTAGATTATCTCATTTTATCTCATGCGCACATTGACCATTCCGGTGCCATTCCGCGTTTGGTTAAGTTGGGTTTCAAAGGTAAAATTTTTGCTACTCCACCAACCATAGATTTGTGTCACTTAATGTTAAACGATAGTGCACACATTCAAGAATCAGATTTGAAGTATGTAAACAGAAGAAGAGTAAAGCGGGGAGAAGCACCTTTAGAACCAATCTATAATGCTCAAGATGTAGAAGCTACACTTAAATTATTTGTTCCGGTTGATTATGATGAGTGGTTTGATATCTATGATGATGTTAAATTCATGTTTACCAATACAGCACACATCATTGGAAGTGCTGCAATAAGTTTGGTTATAAGAGAAGGCAATGGAACGCTGGCTAAACTTACGTATACCGGTGATATTGGGCGTCCTCATGATCACATACTTGATCCACCGGCTGAATTTCCTCAAGCAGATTATATCATTTGTGAATCCACATATGGTGCTAAGTTACATGAAGCATATGAGGAGCTGGAAGAGAATTTACTGGAGGTTGTAACGCGAACATGCATTAATCAAAAAGGAAAACTAATTATACCAGCATTTAGTGTTGATAGAACCCAGGAGGTAATTTATGCCTTAGATAGAATGGAGCATGCTGGTAAAATTCCAAAGATTAAAGTCTTTGTTGATAGTCCCCTGTCTGTAAACGCAACCTATGTAATGAAAAAGCATAAGGAGTATTTTAATGATACCATTAAGGCATACATTCAAAAAGACAGTGACAAAGACGCTTTTGGCTTTAAGACCTTAAAATACATTACAAATGTAAATGAGTCTAAGGCATTGAATGATCTGAAAGAACCATGTATAATTATTTCTGCAAGCGGAATGGCTGAAGCGGGAAGAATAAAGCACCATATTAAAAACAACATTGGTAAAGCTAGTAACACAATTCTTTTGGTTGGTTATTGTACTCCACATAGCTTAGGTGGAAGATTACGTGCAGGAAACGAATCGGTAAAAATATTTGGAGAGGAGTATGAAGTTAAAGCAAAAGTGGATTACATAGGTGGGTATAGTGCGCATGCAGACTACAATGAAATGGTTGAATATCTGGCATGTCAGGACAAATCAAAAATTAAGAAAATGATTTTAGTGCATGGGGAATATGAAACACAACAAAACTTTAAAGGTGTTTTAGAAAAAGAAGGATATCAAAACGTAGTAATACCGGAAATGGGAGAGACTTTAAAATTGAAGTCTTATTAACTTAATCTAATATTGCTTTAAGGGTTTTTTTGTTGGCCAATAATGCTTTTGTGCTGTTGTAACCAATGTCGTACATTTCCATTCCTTTACTAGAGTCTAAATGACTATAATCTTCTAATAGAGATAAGTCAATAAATAAATCGCAATCTTTTCGCCTTACTTTTACGTTATTACGTATGGCTAAGTAATAAGAGCGCATGGCAACTGAAAACACAGAAGAGAACTCACTTTTTTCGCTGGTTGGATTTAAATTCACTCCAATTACGTAGTCACAGGTTTTTAATAGGGGGTCTACAGGTAGGTTTACTAACAAACCGCCATCAACATAAATATGGTGCCCAATTTTTACTGGTTGATAAATGAATGGCAGGGCACAGGAAGCAATTACTTTTTGAACGATATCTCCAGAGTTAAAAAAAACGCTTTCACCGGTATTTAAGTTAACCGCGTTCACATACAACGGTGTATTTAAATCCTTAAAATATTTTGCACTTATATTCTTGCGTAAAAGAGTTTCTAATTTTTGAGTGCTTAGCATACCACCCTTAGGCCAGGTTACCTGAAACAGGTTGAACAGTTTTACCTTGGCAAATATTTTTAGCATTTCTTTGGCGCTATGACCATCGGCATACAATGCTGCAATAACTGCACCCGCACTGGTGCCAGCTATAATATCTGGATAAATCCCTTCTTCATTTAATGCATCAATTACACCAATGTGAGCAAATCCTCTAACTGCTCCACCAGATAATGCTAAACCGATTTTCTTTGCCATTTAATGCCAATTATAAACAAAAAAACCTGCTCGTTAAAGCAGGCTTTTTGTGACCTCGCTGGGGCTCGAACCCAGGACCCCATCATTAAAAGTGACGTGCTCTACCAGCTGAGCTACGAAGTCATTTCCATTTGGAAGGCGCAAAAATATAATTATTCAGCCAATGCCCAAGCTAAAAATGGCACAACTTTTCCTTAATCCATTATAGGCCTTCGCTTATACTCCTTATTTTGGTCGAATAGCACTCTCATGGTTATATATGTTCTGTGAATTTTAGCGTCTAGATTTTCAGCAACTTTCAGCATTTTAGGGTTAAAATCACCAATCCAATTCAGCTCAATTTCATGGTATTTGCTCTGTTTCAACATTTTTTTATTGGCATCTATTATCATAAAAGCCTCAACTCCCATGCCCTGATATCGCGGAATTACTCCAAAAACCAGCCCAAAAACCCTATCGCATTCACCTGTTAATTGGTAATACTTAAACTTCAGTTTTGCCCACCAATTAAAGCTTCCATTTAAATGCCTAATTATTTGATTGATCTCCGGTAGCATGATGAAAAATGCAATCGGCTCATTATTAAAGTATGCAAAGTAGACCAAGCGAGGTTCAATAATTGGCTTTAGGCGTTTGAAAATGGATATTGCCTGTCTGCTTTCCATGGGTTTTTGATTGTCGTATTTTACCCATGCTTCATTGTAAATTTTTCTAAAATCTTCTGCGTACTTCTCTAGTTTGCTCTTCTTAATATTTTCAATGTGGTAACCGGGTTTTGAGCTTATTCTTTCTGCCTTCGTAAAATATCTTTCTGGTACCTCACCACCTAATGGTATGGTAAAGCAGTATTGCTCATAGTACGTTTGAAAACCAAATGCTTCAAACTGTGTTCGGTAATAGGGCAAGTGATAACTCATGTTATAAATGGGTGCTGTAAAACCATCTACCAACAAACCCCACCATTTATTCTTTTCTCCGAAATTTATGGGTCCATCCATGGCTTCCATACCTTGTTCAGTTAACCAGTCTTTGCATTGGTTAAAAAGCATATTGGCAGCATCCATATTATCAATGCACTCATAAAAACCCATGCCACCGGTTGGTTGTTCAAAAGACTTGGCTGTTTTGCCATCATAAAAAGCAGCAACGCGTCCAATTGATTTCCCATTATCATCAAATAAAATCCATCTTACTGCATCACCATATTTGAAGAATTTATTTTTATCCCGATCGAAGGTTTCCTCAATATCCTTGTCTAATGGCCTAACCCAATTAGGATCATCCTTATAGATGTCGATTGGCGCCTCCAAAAAGGCTTTAATGTCTTTTTTAGACTCTACAAGTTTTAATTTCATGGAAAGCAAAAGTATCAAGATTTGCTAAATTAGCCGCCCTAAGCAAAATCATTTGAAAAATAAAATTGTAATAATTACCGGGGCTTCTAGCGGAATAGGAAAAGCCTGCGCTTTTGAATTTGCAAGCAAGGGTTGCAAGGTGGTTATAGCGGCACGTAATAAACCCAGATTAGAAGAATTGGCAAATCAAATTGATTCTAGTGGTGAAAACGTATTGGCTGTACAAACAGATATTACAGATGAAAATGCATGCAGAAGGTTAGTTGAGCAAACGATTAGAAAGTTTGGAGCATTGCATGTCTTAATAAACAATGCAGGTATTTCTATGCGTGCTTCATTTGCTGAAGTGAAAACCGATGTGTTAAAGCAGATTATGGATGTTAATTTTTGGGGAGCTGTGTATTGCACTAAATATGCAATTCCTCATTTGTTAGAAACGCAAGGTTCAGTTGTAGGTGTTTCATCCATTGCAGGTAAAAAAGGTCTTCCGGGAAGAGTAGGATATTCTTCATCTAAATTTGCAATGGAAGGCATGCTTGAAAGTATTCGTGTAGAATATTTAAAAAGAAAATTGCATGTGCTAACTGTTTGTCCCGGTTTTACTGAAAGTGAAATTAGAGAACACGCGTTAACTGCTGATGGAAGTCAGCAAAGTGAATCTCCAAGGGATGAGCAAAGTATGATGACGGCAGAAGAAGTTGCAAAGCACATTTTTAATGGAGTAGTGAAAAGGAAAAGACAAATGATATTAGGAAGAGAAGGAAAGCTCACGGTTTTCTTAAATAAAATTATACCTGGTCGTTTGGATAAAATGGTTTACAAACACATGAAAAAAGAAGATAATTCACCGTTTTAAAAATTAGATATGTTTAATACCTCAAAGCATTGCGTGTTTTTTTTAGTTTTAATTGTACTATTTGTTGCATCATGCACTTCGGAAAAGGAGCAGATTTCAAAAGACATTGTCGGTTTAGAAGAAAATGTATTTATAGATCAATTCAAAGTAGATACTATCACTGCCTTGCAATTGATTGGTTTGTATAGTACTTACGCAAATAAGTATTCTGAGGACAGCTTGAGTGCGGGCTATTTATTTAAAGGTGCTGAGCTTTCTGCCAGATTAAGCAATCATGCTCAGTCAATAAACTTGTTTAAAAAAGTATGTACAGAGCATCCAAATTTTTCTGAAAGACCCATAGCTTTGTTTAAAATTGGGTTTTATGCAGAAGAAATTAAAGATTACCAAACTGCCAGTGTATACTATAAAAAATTTATAGAAGAATACCCGGATGATGAGTTTGCTGATGATGCCGCTTATTTACTTAAAAACCTGGGACAACCTGATAATGCAATTTTGTAATAGGCTTTAATAGATTAAAACCGAGTACAAACGATAATGGCTGAAAAAAGAAAGCTTACAAAAAAAGAAAAGCTAGCTCAATCGAGAGCAGCCGGTGGAACATCTGAAAAAGCAATAAAGAAAAGGCAGAAGAAAAAAAATCTTGCACCACTTGATTCCACTTTAAAAACCCTTGCCATAGCCATGGCAATTCTCGGTGCTGTACTTTATCTTAATACATCTGGATTTGATTATACGTTGGATGATTACTCTGTAATTAAAGAGAATAACATAACCATGCAAGGCATGAGTGCTTTGCCTCAAATATTCACTACACCGTACAGAGAAGGGTATATCATTATTGATAAGCAATTATACCGGCCTATATCAAAAGCGCTCTTTGCTATTGTTTGGGAAATAGCACCGGATAATCCGGGCTTGAATCACATGATGAATATTCTGTTGTACGCACTTACAGGATTTTTTCTCTTGCTCACCCTGGCTAAATATTTTAAAAGTCCTGTACTGGCTTTGGTTATTACTGCCATCTATATTTCACATCCGGTACATACAGAATCTGTAGCATCCATTAAAGGCATTGATGACATGTTATCTATGTTCTTCTTTATACTCACTATGTATAAAGTTCACACCTATATTCATACAAATATTTTTAAGCATTTGGGATGGGCAATGTTTTTCTTTGCGGTTTGCATGTTCTCAAAAGAATCATCCATCACCTTTATAGCTGCAATACCATTAATGATTTACTTTTTTACGGATGTTAAACTGGATAAGAACATTAAGACCAGCTTATATTTTGTAGGTGTTGCTGCATTCTTTTTGATTGTTAGAGCCATAGTACTGCAAGATTCCATTAGCAACCCATCCTCGGTTGTAGATAATTTATTGAGTCAAACATCAGATGGTACAGTTAAGTTTAGCACTGCCGTTTATATACTAATGATTTATTTGCGCTTATTGGTGTTTCCACATCCTTTAGTGTTTGATTATTCGTACAATCAAGTAACATTGAAAGAGCCGGGTGATATTCTGTTTATGGCATCTCTGCTCATTCATCTGGCCTTGGCAGTTTATGCATTGTTAAAGTGGAAAAAGAAAGACTTAATTGCATTTGGAATACTGTTTTACGCCATTACTTTTTCCATTTCTTCAAACATTATTATTGAAATTGGTTCATCATTGGCAGAACGTTTCTTATATGTGCCTTCATTAGGTTTTGCTATAGTTGTAGCGGGAGTATTGGCATTGGTTTTTAAAACGGATGTAAAGGCTAATTACAATTCAGCTGTGGAGTTGGTAAAGAGCAATGTCCCCATTATTGCAATTACATCCGTTATAGTTGTACTGTTTGGTTTTAAAACAGTAACACAAAACCCTGTTTGGGAAAACAACTTGTCATTGTACCAAAGTGGAGTAGAAGAATCTCCTAATAGCACCAGAACGCACTACTATTTGGGTAACTACATGATTAAGCCTGACTTTTGGGAAGGACAAGATTCTATAACCAGAAGAAATACTATACTGGAAGGCATAGCGTATTTAGATTCATCCATAGCCATTTATGATAAATTTTCGGATGCGCATAACCAAAAAGGAGTAGCGTATTATCGCTTAAAAGATTACAATAAAGCAGCAGAAGCATACAACCTGGCTATAGAGACCAACCCATCTAATTCATCTGCACATAATAACATGGGTACCATTTTGTTTGAAACAGGACAAATAGAAAAGGCACTGCAAGCATTTCAAACGGCAGTTAGCTATGATAAGTCTTATTCAGATGGATATATGAACTTAGGTTCTTGTTATGGCCAAATGCAACAATTTGACAAAGCAATTTTAAATTTCAAGAAGGCCATTCAATTTGATCCCAACAGCGCAAGTGCACATTGGTTTACTGGTGTTACTTATAATCTGATGGGTGATGGTAGAAATGAAAAAATATACAAAGACAGAGCGCGGCAATTAGACCCAGGCACTTATGGGAATTTGCGCTAGTTTGAGTTCTTAAATGAATCTAATTCTTTCTTGGCATTAATTAAGTTAAAACGGTAGGGTAGCTTACCATCTTCCCCAGCGCTCTCACAGCCAATTCTGGCACTACTTGCAATTTGATTCTTCTTTATCTTTAATCCACTCTCTGCTATCCAAATTTTAGAGCCACTTAAGTCGAGTGCATTATTCTTTACGCTTATTCCCAAGGCTTGAGACACAGTACCCGGACCGCCAGAAAGCGTTTTGTCTATTTTATTTTTATTCCTTCTTTTTAACATGGTAGAAACGCCATGTGTTGGTTCAATTGCTCGTATTAGAATAGCATCAGGTATATCTTTTTTATTGGTTACAATATTGAATAAGTGATGGATGCCATAACAAAGATAAACATAGCTTACTCCACCTAAGGCATACATTGTTTCTGTTCGGGGTGTTCGTCTTCCACCAAAAGCATGGCAAGCTCTATCATATATTCCGTTGTAAGCCTCTGCCTCTGTAATTATGCCACCGGTAACCTTATTATTAAAATTAGTAAATAGCATTTTTCCCAACATCTTTTCGGCAAGATTTACTACGTTTTTTTGGTGGTAGTAAGATGTATCTATCTTGGGAAAATTCATTGTTTTTCTGCAGGTACTAATTCGGAATTAGTTTCTTCATTTAGGCGTTTTTCATTCCATGCAACTTTATCTCCGGTGGTGTAAACCAATTTACCTTGGTCTACCAACCATCTTATTGCTTTTAATCCTTTTTCGCTTTGTGGTACGTGCATTTCTTTGGTAAGCTTTTGAACACTTAAAGCATTTTCTCCAAGTATGGATTTAATCTTTTCTGTTAGCTTATTAAATTCTATATGATTTAGGTCAAGTTTATTTCTGGCTCTGCAGTAATCGCATGTACCGCAACGGGCATCTGGGGTTTCCCCAAAATAGTTTTGCAGCATCATGTTTCTACAACGAGTACTTAAATTTAAATAAGAGCTCATGGCATTAACCCTACGTTCGTATTGTTCCTTTCTGGTTTTTAAAATATCTTTTGAGATAATAAGATCTTTATCATCAACGCGTGATAGAGTAAGTGTTAATTGAGGAGAATCTTTATAAGGAATATAGTCTAGTATTTCTTGTTTTTTAAATTTGTTCAGGGTTTCAACTGTTTGCTTCACTGTACTTGATGTGCGCTTGGCAATTTCCTTTTCAAATATAGATGTGTATTCATCAAACACTCCACCATATGAACGTAGAATTACTTTAATGAATTCATCTACTTTTTTGTTTGAAACTTGGTAGGTATATAATTGAGCACTATCAACTTTGAATTTAAGTTTTGAAGGCTGGTACACTGCATCGCTAATACTGAGATAACCGGCCAGACTTAGCAATTTTAAGGCAGAGTAGGTGGGTATCGCATTTAAATTGTAAGTATTAATATAGTCGGCAAAATCAAAATCATAACTAATTCCTTCCCCATGGTGAATGGCAATTTGAAGGTAATTGCAAATGGATTTATACACTTTTCTAATCTCTTCAATGGGAGGAAATTTGCTTTTGCTTTTTTGTTTGAGTGAAAGAATGTCATTATCCGTGTACAGAATAATAGCAAATGAATCGATCTCATCTCTACCCGCCCTGCCTGCTTCTTGGTAATAAGATTCTAAGTTATCCGGCACATCCATGTGAATTACACTACGAACATCCGGTTTGTCTATACCCATGCCAAATGCATTGGTAGAAACCATTACACGGTATTTGTTTTGCACCCATGCTGTTTGTCGTAAATCTCTTTCTCCAGTGTTTAAGCCTGCATGGTAATAATTAGCGCCAATGCCATGCTTGTTTAGATAATTAGATATCTCTTTTGTTTTTCTTCTGCTTCTTACATACACAATAGAGCAACCCGGGACATGTTGTAATATATTCAGCATGCGTTCAAACTTATTCTCTTCATGCAATACTATGTATGACAGGTTCTTACGAGCAAAGCTTTTTTTGAAAGCATTTTCATTTTTGAACAAGAGTTTCTCTTGTATGTCTTTTTGAACTTCCGGGGTTGCACTAGCCGTAAGTGCCAATACCGGTGTTTTGGGATGCAGTTCTCGTATTTCTGCAATGCGCAAGTAGGGTGGTCTAAAGTCATAACCCCATTGCGAAATACAGTGTGCTTCATCTACAGCAAATAGGTTCACATTCATTTTGGAAATGCGTTCTCTAACTAAATCAGAACTTAATCGCTCCGGTGACAGGTACAAGAATTTATAATCTCCGTAAATGCAATTATCCAGTGCGATATCAATTTCCTTATAGTTCATGCCGGAAAAAATGGCGATGGCCTTTATTCCTTTTCCTTTTAAACTTTCTACCTGGTCTTTCATCAAAGCAATGAGTGGAGAAACCACGATGCATATACCTTCCTTTGCCAGTGCAGGTATCTGAAAGCAAATAGACTTACCACCACCGGTAGGCATTAGGGCAAGAGCATCATTGCCGGCTAAAACCGAATCAATAATTTCTTCTTGCAATGCTCTAAATTGGCTATAGCCCCAGTATTGAGTAAGTATTTGTTTATTGGTCACAGAAAAAGCTTTACAGGATTGTTAACTAAGGTAGCTACAGCCATACAATTTCACAAGACAAAATTGCGTAAATCGTATTATATTGTGATTAAGAATAATATCCAAAAAATAGAATGAAGAAAAGCCATATTAAAAGTTGTTTTGTATTTGCATTATTGATGTATGCATTTTCATTACCCATGTTTTCCCAAACAGAGGGGGAAGAAGATGTTGCATTTTATATTGTTGAGACCATGCCTGAATTTAAAGGTGGTCAAGATGCTATGTTGAAATTTTTGTTTACTAATGTAGAATACCCGAAAGAAGCTATAAAGAATAGAGTTGCGGGTGTTGTTTATGTACAGTTTACTATAGATGAAAAAGGTAAAGTTACTGATGCAAAAATAATGAAGGGAATAGGATTTGGTTGTGATGAAGAGGCATTGAGAGTTGTAAATCTTATGCCAGATTGGACACCGGGTGTACAAAGGGGAAAGAACGTGAAAGTGAAAATGAATTTACCTCTGAATTTTTCTATAGAGACAAACGCAAAGAAAAAGAAGGAAAGGAAAAAGAAAAAAAGAGAAAAGGAAACTAATTAATAATTAGATTTTGATTTTATTGAAAAGACTAAGTTTTATACTATTGTTGATTGGTTTTAGTTTATCGGTGCATGCACAAGATGAAACGACTGAGGGCATAGTGTATAGAATTGCTGAAGTAAATCCTGCATTTCCTGGCGGTGAGGGAGCTCTTGCAAATTTTTTGAGAGAGAATATTGAATATCCGGCATTTTCAAGAGAAGAGGATATTGAAGGAGAAGTCTTTGTGCAGTTTGTTGTAAATTCTGATGGTCGCATTTCAAATATTGAGCTGTTAAAAGGAATTGGAGGTGGTTGTGATGAAGAAGCAATGCGTGTTGTAGGAATAATGCCAGATTGGATACCCGGAGAGAATAACGGTGTGCTAGTAAATGTATATTTTGTTTTACCTATAAATTTTAGATTATATTAAGAATTGAGAAATGAAAAAGATAGTATTGGTAAGTATCTCTATTTTTGGTTCTTTATTGCTCTCATTGAACCAAAGCTGTTATTACGACAATGAAGAGGAATTATATCCAAACTCCATGTGTGATACCAGTGTAACTACATTTTCTGCGGTAGTGCAACCAATTATTCAAAACAATTGTGCATTAAGTGGTTGTCATGTGCCCGGTGGAACGGGTATAGGTGATTACACGAATTATGCAGGAGTTAAAGCTGCTGTAGATAATGGCAAAATTCAAAACCGTGTTATTGATTTAAAAACTATGCCACCTTCAAGTCCATTGGCAAATTGTGATATATTAAAATTGCAAAAATGGATTAATAACGGTGCTCAAAATAATTAGCAAATGAAAAAGATATTAATTGGAGTTTTAGCATTAATTATTGTTGGCGGAATCTATTTCGCTACTCAATATTTTAAACCACATAAAAATATTGAAACGGCAAAGGAAGATGTAAGCATTACGGCTCCTAATTTGTTTTCAGCTTTTAGTGATAATGAAGCCAAGGCGAATACAGATTACTTAGATAAAATAATTTTGGTTAGTGGAGAAATAAATGAGGTTACCGTAGATGATTCTAGCAATGTAAATGTATATTTAAACGTTGGTAATGATGGATTTGGCTCTGTAAGTTGTAACTTTAGTTCTGAAGAAGGCCAAAAAGCGTTAAACTATAAGAATGGTCAGGTAGTCAAAATTAAAGGTGTATGCACTGGTTTTCTGATGGATGTGGTTCTAAATAAATGTGTTCTAGTAGATTAAAAATATAATACCATGAAAATTCAATCAATTTCAATCTTAATTCTATTATTGGTTCTGCCAATGTTTAGTTATTCTCAGTCAAAGCAATTTACCCGTGAAGGGCATATTCAATTTCTTTCTGTAGCTGAGGCAGAAAACATCGAAGCAAATAATTATAAGGTCACTTCAATTATAGACTTTGCAACAGGTAAGATGGAGTTTGCGGTTTTAATGAAAGCATTTGAATTTGAAAAAGCTTTAATGGAGGAGCACTTCAATGAAAATTACGTTGAATCGGAATTGTTTCCAAAATCAACTTTTAAAGGAGCAATTACAAATTTAGATGAGGTTAACTTGGAAGCAGATGGAGAGTATAGCGTAAATGTTGAAGGAGCATTAACCATTCATGGTGTAACAAAAGATATTACGGCTCCTGCAACAATTACTGTAGCAGAAGGAGTAGTAAGTGGTACTACTAGCTTTACAGTTAAAGTAGCAGACTATGATATTAGCATACCAAAAGTGGTGATCAAAAATATAGCTGAAGAAATTACCGTAAACGTGAATTGCAAATACCAAGAGCTTAAAAAATAGTATTCTATCAATTTCTAAAGTTAAGTTAGCGGTATGATAAAATTTTCAAGCTATTTAGTTTTATTGATTCTTGGACTATTAACGATAGTTCACTCTTGTAAACATGACCCGGTTGTACCACAAACAGGTGATAATCCCCTAGAAACATCAGACTCTTGCTATAGTGATACGGTGTATTTCGTTAATGATGTTTTACCAATTCTAGTTTCTAATTGTGCGCTTAGCGGTTGTCATGACCCGGTAACAGCAGAAGACAATGTAATATTGAATAACTATAACAATATGATACAATCTGATGTTGTTACACCTTTCGATTTGGGAGATAGTGATTTGTATGAAGCCATAACCGAAACAGATCCGGATAAAATAATGCCTCCTCCTCCTGCATCTCCCTTAAGTGCTGACCAAATCAACACCATTTCAACATGGATTAATCAAGGTGCTAAAAATAATTTTTGTGAAGGATGCGATACCACGGCTTTTACATTTGCAGCAGTTATAGAACCTATAATTAATAGTTCATGTACAGGATGTCACTCAGGTGCTACTCCTAGTGGATATTTAACTTTGGTTGATTATAATGATGTGCAAACAATAGCGCTAAATGGAAGCTTAGAAGGTGTAATTACGGGTGCTACCGGTTTTGAGCCTATGCCTTTTAATGCAAATCCATTACCGGATTGTAAAATCACTCAGATTATTAATTGGATAAATGATGGTGCACCTAATAATTAACCACAACTTTATACATACAAATAAATAATTTATATTGAGCTGTAGTCTAATTTTGATTACGGCTCTTTTAATTTTTATACGGATGAAAAAAATAGTTTACACTTTATTAATTCTAGCAATAAGTATTCCCGGCTTTGCACAAGATGATTTACTTTCATTGTTAGGTGAAGAAGAGGACTCAACCAAAATAGAATACGCAAAAGCTAGTTTTAAAACAACCCGGGTCATCAATTCACATTCATTAGAAAATGTAGCTGAAGGGGTTTTAGATGTAAAAATTCAACATCGCTTTGGTTTTGTTAATTCCGGTATAAGTGAGTTATATGGACTAGACCAAAGTACGGTAAGACTTGGGGTAGACTATGGTATTACCAATCAATTAATGGTTGGGTTAGGCAGGTCATCTTTTCAAAAAGAATTAGATGGATTCGTAAAATATAAAGTATTAAGGCAAAGTACGGGCTACAAAAATACACCGATAAC
>JABDLV010000144.1 GCA_013001815.1 Bacteroidia bacterium | reverse complement strand
GAGTTCCTGAAACAGAAATTACCGTTATGACAATGGGTCCAAGAAGAGCTGCGGATATTATTAGGGATAGTTTATATAGAGGAGCTGATAATGGAATTATGATTTCTGATAAGCGTTTTGGAGGCGCAGATACTTTGGCAACAAGTTATACACTAGTAAAAGCAATTAAAAAATTAGCTTCTTTTGATATCATAATGTGTGGAAGACAAGCCATTGATGGAGATACTGCTCAGGTAGGACCTCAATGTGCAGAAAAATTAGGAATACCTCAAGTAACCTATGTTGAAGAAGTCATTTCAATTACCAATGATGAGGTTGTCGCAAAACGTAGATTATCAAAAGGCGTAGAGACTGTTTCTTCTCCCTTGCCATGTTTAATGACAGTACATGGTGCTTCTCCAGCCTGCAGATCTAAGGAAGCTAAGCGCGTAATGCAATTTAAATATGCTAGAACTAATTCTGAAATAAAGAGGAATGATGAGTTTATGAAGGAATTACATACAAAAAGACCCTATTTAACCATTCCAGAATGGGGGGTTGAAGATATTGATGCAGAAATATCAAAAATTGGACTTTCAGGTTCACCAACAAAAGTTAAAAGTGTAGAAAGTATTGTTTTAACAGCAAGTGAAGCTAAAGTTTTGTCTGATTCTGATTCTGATATTGAAGGCATGATAATAGAATTAATTGAACACCATACGATTGGATAATAACCAATAAATTGAATTAAAATGAAAAGCGTATTTGTTTATTGCGAAGTTGAAAATCAAAAAGTTGCAGAAATAAGCCTGGAGTTATTATCAACTGGTAAAAAACTAGCTATAAAATTAGGTTGTCCACTTGAAGCGATGGTTTTTGGTAGTAAACTGGATAAAATAAAAAGTCAGGTTTCACCTTTTGGTGTAGATAAAATATATATCGCAGATGATAATAGGTTAGAGCCTTATAGAACCCTACCTCATTCGTCTTTAGCTACACATTTGTTAAAACAGGAAGATCCACAAATAGTATTATTTGGAGCAACATCTGTAGGTAGGGACCTAGCACCTCGACTGGCTTCAGCGCTTAATTGTGGTTTAACTGCTGATACTACAATCTTAGACATCGGAGATCACTTCGTAAAAAAAGAAAAGAAAGAATATAAAGATTTACTGTATGCAATACGCCCTGCTTTTGGAGGTAGTATCATGGCAAATATTATAAATTGGGATCAGCATCCACAAATGGCTACTGTAAGAGAAGGTGTTATGAAGAAAGAGATTTATGATAAAAATTATAAATCGGAAATTGTTGAAGTAGATGTAAACTCTATAGTTAAGGAAGAAGATTTTGTAGTAAAAATTATTGAACGACATATAGAGGAATCAGATGTTAATCTTAAAGAAGCTCCAATTATTGTAGCTGGTGGTTATGGTGTTGGTTCAAAAGAAAATTTTGAACACCTAGAAGAACTAGCTGAGTTATTAGGAGGCGAAGTAGGGGGCTCAAGAGCAGCTGTAGATGCTGGTTTTATTGATCATAATCGTCAGATTGGGCAAACAGGTACAACTGTAAGACCTAAACTATATATAGCTGCAGGAATTTCAGGAGCAATCCAACATACCGCTGGAATGCAGGATGCTTCAATGATTATTTCTATTAATAACGATCCTGAAGCGCCAATTAATAGTCTTGCCGATTATGTGATTCAAGGTGATTTAGGGGTAGTAATACCTAAGATGATTAAGTTTTATAAAGCAAACGCCAAGTAAGTGTTTATAATGCAGCGTTAAGATTAACTCAAAATTTAAAAAAATAGAAAATGGATAATTTTTTTAACGATACACAGGATTTTAAATTTCATTTAACGCATCCTCTTTTTCAAAAAATTGTAGCACTTAAAGAAAAGAATTTTAAAGAAGCAGAAGATTATGATTATGCACCTTTAAACCATGAGGATGCAATAGATAATTACGAAAAAGTTTTAGATATAGTCGGAGAGATCTGTGCCAATACAATTGCGGCAAATGCAGAGTCTGTAGATTTAGAAGGACCTCATATTGAAAATAATGAAGTAATTTATGCTAAGGGAACTACAGAAGACTATAAGGCACTTTATAAAGCAGGATTAATAGGTATGGCATTACCTAGAAAATATGATGGTTTAAATTTTCCTATGCTACCTTATGTAATGGCTGCGGAAATGGTAGCCAGGGCAGATGCCGGTTTTGCGAACATTTGGGGATTACAGGATTGCGCTGAAACTATTTATGAATTTGGTTCAGAAGAACAAAAAGACAAATTTCTCCCTCGTTTTAATAGAGAAGGAGCAACTGCAGCCATGGTGCTGACAGAACCAGACGCAGGTTCAGATTTGCAATCTGTAAAATTGAAAGCAACTTTCGATGAAAAAGAAAACACGTGGAAACTAAACGGTGTTAAACGATTTATTACCAATGGAGATGCTGATATTGCTCTAGTTCTTGCAAGATCAGAAGCAAACACATTAGATGCTCGTGGTTTGTCATTGTTTATTTACGATAGAAACGACCATGCAGTACAGATAAGACACTTAGAGAAAAAATTGGGTATCAAGGGGTCACCAACTTGCGAATTAGTATTTAAAGACGCACCTGCCGAATTGGTAGGTAAAGAACGTTTTGGGTTGATAAAATACGTTATGGCATTAATGAATTCTGCACGACTTGGTGTTGGAGCCCAATCAATTGGTATTGCCGATGCTGCATATAGAGAAGCTTTGAAATATGCAGAGGATAGAGCGCAATTTGGAAAAGTAATTTTAAACTTTCCAGCTGTTTATGAAATGATAACAAATATGAAGGTGAAAATTGACGCCTTACGTTCGTTGTTGTATGAAACGACTTTGTTTGTTGACATGACGAAAGCTTATGAAGAAACTATGAAAGAAAGGCGCTTGGAGAAAGAAGAGCGCATGGAAATGAAACATTACATGAAATTAGCAAATGTCTTTACTCCAC
>JABDLV010000104.1 GCA_013001815.1 Bacteroidia bacterium | reverse complement strand
TTCTTTAGCAGCATAAAATAATCTATCAGCATCTTCAATCATTTGAAACAGAGTATTTTCCGACCCCTTTTCTGGTTTTAACTTGGCAATATGCATGTATACGTCAATTATGAAATTTGGTTCTATTCAAGGCAGGGGGAAAGCCATAGAAGAACATAAACTTGTTCACAATAAAAATACGTCTAATGTGGGCTTGCTATTGCTAAGTGAATTAGCTTTTGTTAACTAACTTATTAACCCTTCTTTTTTTTGGGTGCAAGAAACAAGAAAAGCGTATTAAAAAAAGCATAGAATGTAACACCAACTTGAGTTTCTAATGTGTCTTCGGTTAGCATACTCAGTGCAATGATTAGAATAAAAACGATGTACAGACTTTTAAATTCGTTGGGGAAATAAATGACCGGATATATCAATGTAAAAATGAAATACAGTAATCCAATAATTCCAAAGCAAATCATAAAACTTAAATATTGATTGTGGGTTCTTCTTTGAAATCGCTTTTCTAACTTGCTATTAGTTTCTTTGTAAGCCTTTTCATATGCCTTAACAATATTGCCTGTACCTATTCCAAATAGGGGCTTATCTTTAATAATATGAAGGGCAGTTTTAAAGTATTCTAAACGCATAAACAAAGAATGCCCGCTGGGATTCATTTCTTTCTTATACATTTCATATTCCCAAACCACCTGATAAAGTCTGTTATGTATGGTTTGCCCTCGAAGCAAGTTAACATTCGCCATTCCTTTTTCAATGGCTCTGATTTCGGTAACACTCAATTGTTGAACTGCATCAGCATCTTTATGCAGTCCCTTAGAAGCCAAAAACCGGATTAAAGTAAATCTTAAATCCTGACTTGTTAAATCTTTATCCTGGTAATTAATAGTGCTTCTTTTATTCCATTCTCTCTCCAGTTCTTTATGGCAAACATAAATCCAAACACGGTTACCATTTTCTGCGTGCATGTTGTTTACATCATGTTCATATAGATTTCCCTCTTTGGTTGTAGTTTCTAAAGACTCAATGTCTTCTGTATAGTTAAGATGAATGGATTCAGACAGGTTATTTAAATAGTATAAAGCAAAAACGGGTAATAGCACTATAAAGCTTATGGACACAAGCTTTTGAAAGGGGCTACATCTTTTAAACAAGAGTATAAAAAATGATAGGACTGCTACGAATGGCAATAGAATGGCACCAGTTAAAAACGGAACATGATAAAGCACAAAACTAAACCAAGTAATTAATAAGGAATAAACAAATACCTCAACTTTTGATGATGAAAAACTATCTGAGAATATAAAGAACATCAAAATGAATATGGAAAAACATATCATTAATGCAAAACGAATATGAGAGATAAAGATGCTCGTGTCTCTTGCGTCTACTGTACTCGGTCCCCATAAGCCATGTTTAATGCCAACTGAATAAACCGTAGCACAGAATATGGCAGCTACAAAAAACTGTAGCACTATTTCAAATTGTTTTTTGGTAAGAGGCTTGCTTGATGCAAATAGAAGTGGCAGTAACAAAAGCGGAACTTTAATGCGTATATCTTTCAGTGCATATTTAATGTTTCCGGCATCTGTGTATGCAATTCCGATTAAATGTATGGCTGCCAGTCCGGCCAATGCCCAAAAGAATTTATTCCTGTATAACCGTTGAAATTTTTCTTTGAAGTTTAATGACAATAACCAAGCACCGGCAATAGTAAATTGAGATAAAGAAATTACATACTCACTAAAGGGTAAAACAGAAACCAATATTAACAAGGCACCAAAGAATATGGTGTTTGGAATGAGTTTAATTTTATTATTAGATGATGCAGAAATTATTTGCATACAATTGAATAAAACAAAAGCAGCAAATCAATTTGATTGCTGCTTTTACTTTACTGTGTTTTTTTTAGTTAGATGGATTATAATCTCTTTTGAAAATAGAGGTGTATATGTCCTTGTCTTTCAATGCACTAATGGCCATTTTCACATCCTTGTCATCAACAAAAGAAGACTCAATTCTTCCTTTTTCAAAATAATATCTGGATACAATCTCGTTTTGTAACAACAACATTATTTCTTTTTTGTTGGTTTTAAGGTCCTCTTGTTTATTGTGATAAATTTTATTTTTTAGTGCTTCATATTCAGTTTTTAATCCTTCGTAGTATTTATCTTTCATTGTTAGCTTTTTAAGCTCTTCAATAGCCTTTTCACTTTGAGTTGTATAGTCATATGTTTTATCACTTAAAAAATTTACAAAACTGTTAAAGTCCTCATCCGTTAGTTTAAACTCATTTGCCTTTTCAATGGTTTCATGCTTTAAGCGGTACTGAGTTGCATAATCAAAGATTAAATACTTTGATAAAAGACTTTGTGTAATCTTGCTATATTTCGTTTTATCAGTTGCATAATCCGGCTCAATACCACCACCATCATATACTACACGCCCACCACTGGTTTTAAACTGAGATTTTAATGAGTCAGGAATTGAACCTACACTGCCATCATCATTTCTGTTTGAATAATCTAATGCCTGAATGCATCTTCCACTTGGTATGTAATATTTCGCAGTGGTAATTTTAAGTTGTGAGTTATAACTCAATGGTCTTGTTGTTTGCACTAAGCCCTTGCCAAACGTTTTTTGTCCTATAACCAAACCACGGTCAAAATCTTGAATAGCACCGGATACAATTTCAGATGCAGAAGCTG
Source organism: Bacteroidia bacterium (assembly GCA_013001815.1). Taxonomy (GTDB): domain Bacteria; phylum Bacteroidota; class Bacteroidia; order AKYH767-A; family OLB10; genus JABDLV01. The sequence continues at coordinate 10,478 of JABDLV010000104.1, read as the reverse complement.
AACTGCTGTTAACTAACACTACAACCGGTAGACTTTTATCAAAAGGAGCATTTAGAGCTTTATAGGTTTTATCCATTTCGCTTAATTTTCCTTTTGTGCTTACCACGTCACTTCCCTTGTCAACAAAGAGGTTGGTGATGTTTACTGCTTCGTGTAAAAGACCACCGGGGTTTCCTCTTAAATCCAATACAATGGATTTTAAATCATTGTTGGTTTTTAATTCTTCCAGCGCAACTTTAATTTCTTTACCACAGTTTTGTGTAAAGCTTCTAAGTTTTACGTAGCCAATTCCGTCTGCAATCATACCACTATATGGTATACTTTTTACTTTTATTTCTTGTCTTTCAATTTCTTTTTCTAGAATACCAGCTGTTCCAGGTCTTTCAATTTTTATTTTGACCGTAGTATTCGGTTGTCCTTTTAATATTTGACTTACATCTGAAATTGATTTTCCTTCAGTTGATTTTCCATCCACTTCAATTAATTTATCTCCTGCCATTAAACCTGCCTTATGAGCTGCAAAGCCTTCATATGGGTCGGTTACAATTATATCACTGCCGTTTTTTCCAATCAATGCTCCAATACCACCATACTGTCCGGTAGTCATAAAACGATAATCTTCAATGTTAGATTCTGGTATGTAGTTGGTATATGGGTCTAATGAAGTAAGCATGGCATCAATACCTGTTTTCATTAACTCACCAGGATTGGTGTCATCTACATAATGTATGTTTAGTTCTCTAAAAAGTGTTGTAAAAATGTCAAGGTTACGAGTTATTTCGAAATAGTCTTCTTTAAAACTTTGGGATACAAAACCTGCGCTAATAATAGCGAGACTTAGAAATAGAATTTTAATACTTTTTTTCATAGTTGGAGTTTTTGTTTTTATGGAACCGGGTCGTGACCATGTCCGCCCCATGGGTTGCATGATGCCAATCTTTTTAATGTAAGCCATCCTCCTTTAAAAGGGCCGTATTTGGTAATTGCCTCAATGCCATATTGTGAGCACGTTGGGGTATATCTGCAAGCAGGGCCAATTAATGGTGAAATGCTGTACTTGTAAACTTTAATTAAACCAATAAGCAGTTTAGCTAGTATGGCCTTTAACATTTTCAATATAACGATCTAAAATTAGTATTATTTTCTCTTTCAAAATCTCGTATGAAGGCATTTCTGTTGAGGTATATATTAACATTGCGGCATACTTTTTTGGGTCATTTTCAAGGCCGACAAAAACCTCTTTTTTGTACAATCTATACACCTCTCTCATTTGTCGTTTAATTCTATTGCGCTTTACAGCAGATTTAACCGTTTTTTGAGAAACACTGAAACCGATTTTTAGAGGAACGTCATCATCCGCTTCTCTTTCATTCCAAAAAAATGTAACTGGGTGCTCTTTTATTTTATTGCCACTAGTAAAAAGCGCATCAATTTCTTTGCGCTTTTTAAGCCTTTCCTGTTTATTAAAAGTAAACATGGTAATAAGATGCAGGGCCAAAACTAATTGGCAAAAATTTATCTTTTATTGTGCTGTTTTAAATAGCTTTCAATTGACATCGTCATTGAAGGCGATTCCGGCACAGGTGCAGCAATGTCTAAACGTAAGCCCGCCTCTTCAATAGCTTTGGATGTTTTGTTACCAAAGGCAGCAATGCGAGTAGAATTTTGCTTAAACTTCGGAAAGTTTTTCATTAGGGACTTAATGCTGGTAGGACTAAAGAAAACCAACATGTCATATTTAATATTTGCTAAGTCACTTAAATCGCTACAAACAGTCTTGTATAATATTGCTTTATCAAAATCAATTTTTAACTCTGTTAAGTAACCAAACATTTCTGGCGATGCAGTGTCTGAGCATGGGAATAAAAACTTTTCCTTTTTATTTTTCTTTAAGTAATCGCTCAAATCCGTAAGTGAACCATTACCAAAAAAGATTTTGCGTTTTCTGTAAGTTATATACTTCTGTAAATAATATGCAGTAGACTCAGTTGTGCAAAAGAACTTTAAATTGTCTACATGACTTAATCTCATCTCTTTAAAAATTCTAAAGAAATGGTCTGCGGCATTTCTGCTCGTTAAAATAATTGCAGTGTAATCGTTTAAGTTTAGTTTATATTTTCTAAAGTCAGTCACCTCAATTGGTTCAAGGTGAATAAAACTTCTAAAATCAATTTTTACATTATAGCTCTTTGCTAAATCATAATAAGGAGATTTTTCAGTTTCTGGTTTTGGTTGAGAAACTAGTATGCTTTTTACTTTCGCCACTGCCATATGAATGTGTATTTCAGGTGTTAGGCTCCTAGCTTGGAATATTTCAATAATGCCAATATAGGAGCAATTTCGAGCGTGCAAAGATACAAAATAAAATACAAGGGCGAAAAATGACCTGCAGACTTCCAAATTGAATACCCTTTAATGAGCCGATAAATAAAGGCTAAAACAGTAATTAGCAGCCCAATATATATAAAGGTGCCCCCGGTATTAAATGGCAAATAGGCTAAAAGCACAATTAGGGGAATGAGTAAAAGCCCCAACACATTGTTTATGAGGAATATGTTAAATAAGTATGTGGAGGATAATTTTCCCGAATCGAATATAAATCCCAATAGCCTAAGCGCAATAAATTTTAAGGGAAATAAAAAGGATACGATAAGTGTAAAAATGATAAATCGGCTAAAACCCGTGCTTATTCCAAGCAAAGGCCATTCAAAATATATGGAGGCTTGATAAAGAAATAACCCTGCCGTTGTTGCAAACATTAGAAGCAATATTATGGAAGCTCGTTGTATCATAACATTTTCTTCTCGAATAATTTGGTTGCTTGTATTGGTACTAAAGAATGCACTGATTAATTGCCTGAATACCCTGTCATAATTATACTTTATATATGTAAACGCCAGAACCAAAAAAAATAAAACGAATGTAAACCAATCAGGATTAACAATATTGTTTTGTATGGGCTCTGTTTCTTTTGAAGTTAACTGGTGTCCTTGAAAAAATGATGGTTCTACATTAGCTGTTGTTGCAGTATTTTTTTCCAATGCTAATATGGAGTCTCTAATGAGTTCTGCTTGAACCAATGAGTCCTTTTGTAAACTATCACTTTCAATTTCGTTAGTGGCAACGGTTATTTTCTTTTTTCGTTTTTTTCTTGGTGGAGCTTTGGCTATTGCATTGTCAGGTTCAACTAATATTAATGGCTTATCATCTTTCTTCTCTTCAATAAAAGGCAGCTTATTCCAGCTACCTGAACTTGAATCATTTTGCTGATTTGATTGTTGTAATATTTGAGCTTTTGCTGACAAGTTTTACTGTTTAGTTCTTATTACTCCTTTAAACGAATTTGGGTTATACCGTGAAGGCAATTAATCCACAAAATTAAGTAAAGAAACGTAGAAATATTGTTTGAACAAGGTGAAGCACTAACATGGGAAATAGTACTTTTGTGCAAATAATTAATATTAACATTTATGGCAACGGATAGATTTCAAGGACATGATTATTTTCTAATGGATGAATTGCTTAGTGAAGAGCATAAGCTGGTAAGAAATTCTGTACGGGACTGGGTAAAGAAAGAAGTATCTCCAATCATTGAAGATTGTTGTCAAAAAGCAGAATTCCCCAAACACATTGTTAAAGGATTAGCAGAAATAGGTGCATTTGGTCCGTACATACCTGAAGAATATGGTGGTGGTGGGTTAGATCAGATTTCTTATGGGTTAATCATGCAAGAGTTAGAAAGAGGTGATTCAGGAATTAGATCTACTGCTTCAGTTCAATCTTCCTTAGTTATGTACCCGATATTTACTTACGGAAGTGAAGAGCAAAAGAAAAAGTACTTACCAAAATTGGCTAGTGGAGAATATTTGGGTTGTTTTGGCTTAACTGAGCCGGACCATGGTTCAAACCCAAACGGAATGTTAAGTAATATTAAGGATGCAGGTGACCATGTTATTTTAAACGGCTCTAAAATGTGGATTTCTAATGCTCCTTTTGCAGATGTAGCGGTAGTTTGGGCAAAAAACGAGGACGGCAAAATACAAGGAATGGTAGTGGAAAGAGGAATGGAGGGTTTTACTACTCCGGAGACACATGGTAAGTGGAGTTTGCGGGCCAGTGCAACCGGTGAGTTGGTTTTTGATAATGTAAAAATTCCGAAAGAAAATATTTTTCCAAATGTAATTGGACTGAAAGGTCCACTGGGTTGTTTAAACTCTGCACGTTACGGTATTGCATGGGGAGCAATTGGTGCGGCTATGGATTGTTACGATAGTGCACTACGTTATTCAAAAGAAAGAATTCAATTTGGTAGACCAATAGGTGGATTTCAGTTGCAACAAAAAAAGTTAGCTGAGATGATAACGGAAATTACAAAAGCACAAACACTAACCTGGCGTTTAGGTGTATTAAAGAATGAAAACCGAGCAACACCGCAGCAAATTTCTATGGCTAAAAGAAATAATGTGGATATGGCATTAAAAATTGCACGTGAAGCACGTCAAATTCATGGTGGTATGGGAATTACAGGCGAGTATCCTATAATGCGACATATGATGAATTTAGAAAGTGTAATTACATACGAAGGAACGCATGACATTCATCTTTTAATAACTGGAATGGATGTAACCGGTGAGAATGCGTTTATGTAATACATTATGGATTAAGAATAAAAACAAAAAGGCCGGAGATAATTTCCGGCCTTTTTTTGTAATGGTATTATTTGGTTATTCTTTAGTCACTGGAAACCCTCTGTCTCTCATCAGTGCTTCAATTTTTGCATCTCTGCCTCTAAATTTTCTGTACGCTTCGGCAGGGTCCATAGAATTGCATGGAGAAAATAAATTATCTACCATTTTCTTAGCTAACTCTTTGTCATAATATCCGCCTGGAGCATTAGCAAATGCTTCCGATGCATCAGAAGTTAAAACATCTGCCCACATATAACCATAGTAGCCGGTGCTATATCCTTCTCCGCTAAAAATATGGCCGAAATGAGGAGAGCGATGACGCATTACTATTTCTTTTGGCATATTCATGCTGGCCAATGTTTCTCTTTCAAATTTATCTACATCTAAATTGGCTGGATCCATGGTATGGTATTTCATGTCCATAATAGCACTGGCCAAATACTCGGTAGTAGAAAACCCTTGATTAAACTTAGATGCATTTTTAATTTTTTGAACCAATTCTTTTGGCATAGGTTCTCCGGTTTTATAGTGCACTAAAAAGTTATTGATTACTTGATCTGTACTTAACCAGCGCTCTAATAACTGACTTTGAAATTCCGTATAATCTCTAACCCCACCATTCAGTGTTGGGTACTTTACATTAGAAGATAAAAAGTGCAATGCATGACCCATTTCATGAAAGAATGTAGTTGCATCATCCCAAGAGATTAAAACGGGTTCTCCATCTGCACCCTTTACAAAATTTGAGTTGTTAGAACACAGTACAGTTTCTTTGCCATCAAAAGTTGTATGTGATCTGTACGTGGTTGCCCATGCTCCTGAGCGCTTACCCTTACGTGCATAAGGGTCTAGGTACCACAAGCCGATATGCGCTTTGCTGGTTTTATCCGTTACCTCCCATACTCTTACATCTTCATGAAAAACAGGAACCGAACCATCTGTAATTTCAGTGAAATGAAAATTGAACAATTCACCTGAAACAAAAAACATGGCATCTCTAAGTTTACCTAATTGCAAGTATTGTTTTACTTCATCACTGTCTAAGTCGTATTTTTTCTTGCGTACTTTTTCTGCATAATAACGATAGTCCCAAGGCTCAATAGTTAAGTTCGCTCCTTCTTCATTTGCAATTGCTTGCATGTCTGCAACTTCTTCTTTTACTCGTGCAATAGCAGCTGGCCAAACAGCATCTAATAATGCCTGTGCATTTTCAGGGTTTTTCGCCATTCGGTTTTGCAAACGCCATTCTGCATAATTGTTATAGCCCATTAATTTAACACGCTCATCTCTCAGCTTTAAAATTTGTGCTATAACTGCATTGTTATCGTACTCATCTCCATTATCACCACGAGAATAATATGTTTCCCAAACTTTTTTACGCAATTCTCTTTCGTTTGAATAAGTAAGAAATGGGTCCATGGAAGAGCGTGTATTTGTAATGGCATATTTTCCTTTTTGTTCACGTTCTTCAGCAGCTTTTGCTGCTGCTTTAATATATGAATCAGATAAACCGCTTAATTGATCTTCAGTTAAATAAGTAACATAGTTTTCTTCATCATGAAGTACATTGTTAGAAAAGTTGGTGTGCAGGGTGCTTAATTCTTTGTTTATTTCTGCATAACGTTTTTTCTTTTCATCATCCAGTTCGGCACCATTTAGCGAAAAGCTTTCATAGGTTAACAGTGCAACACGTTGTTGGTCTGTTTCCAACGGATTTTTTAATGATGCATCATACACAGCTTTTACACGTTGAAATAATTTATCGTTTTGCGTGATTTTTGAATAGTGTTCAGAAATTATTGGTGCCAGCTCTCCTTGTATTTTTCTTACATCACCATTAGACATGTTGCTTCTCCAAATTCCATACAATGGCCATAGTCTGTCTAGTTCTTTTCCGGTTCTTTCCATTGCAACAATAGTGTTTTCAAAAGTTGGTGCCTCTGTTTGGTTTGCAATTGCTTCAATTTCTTTGCTGTGCACTGCCATCGCAGATTCCATCGCATCTTTCAAAAAAGAAGGATCCATTTTATCAAATGCCGGAACACCTCCGTAGGGGCCTGTCCACTCAGCAAGAAGTAAATTATCAGAAGTTGAATTGTTTGGGCCAGAATCAGATTGATTATAGGCTGTTAATGCAAATAATGAAATTGCACTAAATAAGATGATTGATTTAATATTCATGATTGATTTTAATTAGGTTTTTAAAGCGATGTAAAATATTGAAAATTATTGAATGATTACTCTGAAAAATATACCCTCTTCACTCTCTCTGAAATATTGGTTAAAAGCTCATAAGATATAGTGTCTATTTTTTTAGCCAATTCAGAAACCGATAAATCCTTACCAAAGACAATTACATCTTCTCCTTCTTTCACGCTTAAATCAGTGACATCTAACATGCACATATCCATGCAGATATTACCAACGGTTGAAGCCGTTTGATTATTAATAATCATTTGTCCGGTGCCATTGCCAAACCTTCTGTCGTAGCCATCAGCATAACCAATTGCTACGGTAGCAATTTGCATATCTTTTTCTGCCTTAGCCTGTGTTCCGTAGCCAATACATTCTCCTTCTTTTACTTGCTTTACTTGAGATACGGTTGTTCTTAAGGTAGCAACAGGTTCCAAATTTTCTACGCCTTCATCAACAGAACTAATTCCGTGCAAACCAATACCCAAACGAACCATTTCCAATTGCTCCTCATTAAATCGAAGTATGCCGGTTGAGTTTAAAATATGCCTGTCAAATTCAACATCAATTGATTCAGCAATTTTATCTGAATAAAATTTTAGTTTTTCAATTTGTGAGTTTGTAAAGTCATCATCCGAAGAATTATCTGCACTGGCTAAATGTGAGAAAACAGATTTTACTTTAACGCTGTCATGAGATAATAAATAATCATTCAGCGCATCCAATTCTTCTTCATCAAAACCTAAACGGTGCATGCCTGTTTCTAGTTTGATGTGAATCGGCCAGTTTTGCATTCCTTTATTTTGAAGTGCTACATCAAATTTGTTCAACATACTTAAAGAATAAATTTCAGGTTCGAGGCAATATTTTATCAATGCATCAAAGCCTTGCTGCTCCGGATTCATTACCATAATAGGCAATTTAATGCCTGCTTTTCTTAATGCAATTCCTTCGTCTGTGTACGCAACTGCCAGGTAATCAACATTTTGGAATTGCAATAAGTTGGCAATTTCAAAAGTCCCACTTCCATAAGTAAAAGCCTTAACCATAACCATCAGTTTGGTATCTGGTTTTAGTTTTGAGCGATAGAAATTTAGATTATGTGTAAAAGCATCTAAATTAATTTCAAGAACAGTATCATGCGCTTTGCTTTGCAGCGCCTCGGTAATTTTTTCAAAAGTAAATTTACGTGCACCTTTAATAAGTACAGTTTCGTTTTCAAAATTATTTAAATCTGCATCGTATAAAAAGCGTGCAGTGCTATTATGAAATTCTGCATTTCTATCAAACAAATGTTTGAACTTTGATATTTCTAATCCTATACCAATAAAACGATTAACACCTTTCTGGCTTAACAAGAGTGCAACATTTCTGTACAGCGCTTCAGAGGCATCCCCACTTTGCAATACATCAGATAAAATTACGGTTCGTTTGCTATGCTGCTTCTGTTGACTCAAGAAGTCTAGTGCAATTGCTATGGAGCCGATATCTGAATTGTAACTGTCATTAATAAGCGAACAATTATTTATTCCTTGTTTCAACTCAAGCCTCATGGCTACCGGGCTTAAGCCCTGCATCTGATCAGAAATTACCTTTGAATCGTAGTTTAAATGCAACATGCACGCCCAACAAGTAATAGCATTTTCTATGCTGCCATTATCTGTAAAAGGAATGGAGATAGATACCTCTTCTTTTTTATGTATTGCTTGTATCACACTTTTACCAATTTCTTTTTCTATACTCTTGATTTTTAAATCAGCAACACCCTTGTGTGAAACGGTAAAATATTTTTTGTTTTTTAAACTACGCAGTGCGGTGTTGAGTGCATGATAATCTTTATTATAAATAATAGTTTTGCAATCTTTAAACAGTATTATTTTTTCTTTTGCTTTATCTAACCTATCGTCAAAATTTTTGCTGTGCGCTTCACCAATGTTTGTAATAATGCCAATTTCGGGTTTCAGTATTTTTTCCAGATTTTCCATTTCTCCTTTCTGAGAAATTCCGGCTTCAAAAATACCCAGCTCATGTTGCTTGTTCATGCTCCAAACACTTAGCGGTACACCTATTTGCGAGTTGTATGATTTTGGGCTTCTAACCACATTTTTATCATGCCTCAACAACATGTACAGCCATTCTTTTACAGAAGTTTTACCATTGCTACCGGTAATGGCAATAATGGGAATGGTAAAATGCTGCCTATGGGTTGTTGCAAGGTCTTGCAAAGCACTTTTAGTATCATCAACTAAAATGTAATTGCATTCTTTTAGTTGTTCAATGCTATCCTTTTTTGAAACAACAAAATTTTTGACACCTCGCTCTACAAGTTCACTTATAAAGTCATGACCGTCTTTATGTGCACCACTGAGTGCAAAAAACAATGTGGTATCTGCGTGACCTAATTTTCTGCTATCAAATAATAAATTTTGAACTAGTGAATTTTCTTTGTCGTTTTCAACCGCCTTTGTTTGGAGGTATTGCGCTATGTCACTGATTTGATAAGAGCCTGTACTTTCTGCTTCTTTAAACTTGAGTTCAGCTTCCATGGCACAAGATTATTTCTTTTCGGGGTTTGTTTCTCTGTTAAAGCAATCGCGACAAAGTGGAAGGTAAGACTCTTTTTCACCTAGAACAATAAGCTTTTCATCTTCAACAGTTCGATAAGAATTATGGGCCAAATCGCCACAGCTAATACAAATGGCATGTACTTTTGTAATGTATTCTGCCACAGCCAATAAATTTGGCATCGGCCCAAAAGGTTTACCTAAAAAATCCAAATCCAATCCGGCAATAATTACTCTTACCCCATTATTGGCTAGTTTTTCACTCACTTCAATCAGGTCCTGGCCAAAGAATTGAGCTTCATCAATGCCTATAACATCTACTTCCTTTACTAGATTTAGTATTTCCTTTGCATTTGCAACAGGGGTGGATGGAATGCGATTATCATCATGCGACACAACTTTTGTTTCATCGTAGCGTTTATCAGTTTGGGGTTTAAATATCATAACATTTTGGCGGGCAATTCGTGCTCGCTTTAAACGTCTTATCAGTTCTTCGGTCTTACCAGAGAACATAGATCCGCAAACTACTTCAATCCATCCTTTTAAAGGTTTCTTATGTTTGGGTTGTTCTAAAAACATGTTGTAAATGTATGACTATTTATAACTTTGTGATTATAAATATTAGCTAAAAAAGTAAAAATAAAGCTTAGAAAAATGACTTCCTCAAAAAACAGCGAATTAGAAATTCAACTTCAACAAATAGAAAACATTTTAGATGTTGTGAAGCAACAATTGAATGGGATTAAAAAGTACAAATTAAACGTACCCGTGATGGAATTGGAGATGCTTCAACATAATGTATCTACACTTACTAAGGCTGTAAGTAATTTACCGGTTGAAAAACAAACTGAGATAAAAAAGAAAGTAGAAGAAGTAAGCAAAAGTGCATCGGTTGTAAAAGAGCCAGAACACAATACGGAAGATTTGTTAAGTGAAATTGGAGTTAAAGTAAATGAAAAACCAGTTGCTGAAACTCCGGATGTAGATTCTGAAAGTTATGTGCATGAGTCATTAGAATCTAAAGTCTCTGCTT
>JABDLV010000101.1 GCA_013001815.1 Bacteroidia bacterium | reverse complement strand
AAACGGTTCTTTGTTTGGATCATAAATAGTTCTGTGTATTGAACCAACTACTGCTGTTTCCAAATAAGGGAAATGGCCATTACTTCCGGTATTTCCTTTAAATACATCATTCCACAATAGCATTTCATTGGCATAATCAGTAGGAGTTGGGTATACATATGGAAACGCACATAATTTTTCAGAATACAGTTCATTTCCAAATTCAACATATTTTATAGGAATGTTTAGACTAGCTGCTTCATACAATTGAGCTAGTTGATAATATTTATCAGATGTTACGGTATTTAAATCAAAAATTGGTGCCGCACCAGTTTTGTCTACAAAAGATTTAAGTCTCAGAAGTGTGTTAGGAGTAAAATTAGAGTTATCATATCTTTCTTTAGACCAAAGACAGCTATTAGAAGAAATATCATTTTCAAGAAATTGACCGGTTTTCCAGTCCCAGTACATAGCAATTGTACCTCCAGGAAATCTCAATGTTGCTGGATATAAATCACACAGTTTTTTTAAGAAATCAGGATCGTCCAATGTAACATTGCCAGAAATAATGTTTTGTCCGTTGAATCCGTAGAAGTCAGTTATTGGCTTGTCATCTGCTGCAACGGTGCTTACAGAAGCGTTAATTTGATTTTGAGCATTGCAAAAATTATTGCTAAGAAGCGTAATCGTTAAAATTATTAAAACAAAATAATTAGATAAAAATTTTCGGGGGGGGGGGGAGTAATTAGATTCTTCATAAAGCAAAAAGTTAGAAGGTTAGAAAAATAATATCCGTCTAAAGGAAAACAGAAGAATTATAAATTGCAAATAAATGAAGGGGTAAAATTATTAACAAGGGTGAACTTTAATGGAAAAATTTAAACATTTGTATTTAGTATATCGCAAAATTTATAGTTAATAAATTACAAACAATTACTGCAATTACAATAATCTTGTTCAACAAATTTACTTTTGATAGAATTCGAAAATAGAGGGTTCCTTTATTAGAATTATGTCTGTATCACTCCTACATTAAAGTCCTCTGTAATCGGAGCGTGGTTAGCGGCTTCAATGCCAATGCTAATTACTTTACGCGTATCAATTGGGTCAATGATATCATCAACCCATAAACGAGATGCTGCATAGTAGGGTGTGGTTTGGCTATTGTACCGATCTGTAATGGTTTTTAATCTATCGTTAATCTCTTTTTCGGTCATCTCCTCGCCACGTTTTTTGTGTGAAGCAACTTCAATTTGTAATAATGTTTTTGCAGCTTGTTCGCCACCCATTACCGCAATTTTTGCAGTGGGCCAGGCAACAATTAAGCGTGGGTCATATGCTTTACCACACATTGCATAGTTACCGGCACCGTATGAGTTACCGGTTATAACCGTAAACTTTGGCACCACAGAATTAGAAACTGCACTCACCATTTTTGCACCATCTTTTATAATACCGCCATGTTCACTTCTTGAACCGACCATAAAACCGGTTACATCTTGTAAAAACACCAATGGAATTTTTCTTTGGTTGCAGTTCATTATAAAACGGGTTGCCTTATCGGCAGAGTCAGAATAAATAACGCCACCAAAACGCATTTCGCCACTTTTCGTTTTAACTACTTTACGTTGGTTGGCTACAATGCCTACTGCCCAGCCATCTATACGGGCAGTACCGCAAACAATTGACTTTCCGTATTCTGCCTTGTACTCATCAAAATCCGAGTCATCTACTAAATGGTCAATCAGTTCGTGCACATCATACTGTTTTGCTCTGCTAGATGGAATGATGCCATATAGATCTTTTATTTTCTTTTTTGGATCAACAGGTTTAGCACGATTAAAACCTGCTTTGTCAAAATCACCAATCTTATCAAATGCTTTCTTGATGTAATTAAGTGCATCCTTGTCGTTGTGGAATTTGTTATCAGTTACACCTGAAATCTCAGAATGCGTAGTTGCACCTCCCAAGGTTTCTTTATCTACATCTTCGCCAATTGCGGCTTTTACCAGGTAAGGTCCGGCTAAAAAGATAGAACCGGTTTTATCCACTATCATTGCTTCGTCACTCATTATTGGTAAGTAGGCTCCACCAGCAACACAGCTGCCCATAATAGCAGCTATTTGTATTATGCCCTTTGAAGACATTACTGCATTGTTTCTAAACATGCGTCCGAAGTGTTCCTTGTCAGGAAAAATTTCATCTTGCATGGGTAGAAAAACACCCGCACTATCTACTAAATACACTATGGGCAATCTGTTTTCTATTGCAATTTCTTGAGCACGTAAATTCTTTTTAGCTGTTATGGGAAACCATGCACCCGCTTTTACTGTTGCATCATTTGCCACAACGATACATTGCTTTCCACTGATATAACCAATAATTACTACAACACCACCGGCAGGACAACCACCTTGCTCTTTGTACATTTCATATCCGGCAAAAGCACCTACCTCAAATTGATCTTTATCATCATCCAATAAATACGCAATTCGTTCTCTTGCTAATAGCTTTCCTTGAGCTTTTTGTTTTTCTGCACGTTTCTTTCCGCCTCCTTCTTCTATTTTCAAGAGCCTATTGTTTACATCGCTTACCAGCGTGCGCATTTTGTCTTCGTTTTTGTTGAACTCTATATCGGTTGCCATAATTGTTTCTTGTTCTGTATACAAATATAGAAGAATGAATGTAATGCGTAATGTATTTTACTACAAGTAACTAACCGCATTTGGGCCTTGGTTTGAGAGCAAATCAATAATGGAAAGATTGCTTATAAAACCATGTTTGTGGCTATACACTTGTGGGTATTCTTTGGGTGTATAATTGCTTTGTTTTATTGAATTGTCTTTTACTTCACTTAGCATTCTGTAATCTTCATCGCAAGATTCAAGGTAATTGTCACTTAATGCAACGGAGATATCTAATTGCAATGCATTTAATACAAACGTGATGATTTGCATATTTAAATCGATAAGGTAGGTGGGTTCGCCTAGAAGAATTGTGCTGAGTTTGTCTTTGTAAAATTCGAAGAAAGGAGAACTGTTGTAAGCTGTGTTCAGACATTTTAACTGGTACTTGTGCCAGGCTTCGCTGTAGTTAATTTTTAACTCTTTTACTCTAATTTTTTCAGCACCAAAATGAGAGTAGGGTACTACTAATTTTTGAATGCCATTAGGTGCAGAAATAACACATCTATTGCGAATGCTTTGTTTTACAAACCACTCATATTGATCAATAACTACGTTCTTGTTTTTAACGAGTACAGAATAATACTCTAAAGAACCCAGGTAACTAGTACCAAAAACAACGGTGCTCATTTTACATGGGGCGAACTCGGTTGAACAATCGCGACCATCTTATTTTATTAAAGAATGATGCATGTTTGTCTATAGAAAGCCAAATAAACACGGCTTTTCCAACCACATGATTTTCGGGTACAAATCCCCAAAACCTAGAGTCAGAAGAGTTATCGCGGTTGTCACCCATCATCCAATAATAATCCATTTCAAATGTATATTCAGTTGCGGGTTTACCATCAATCAGATAAATGCCATCTTGGTTCTGAATGCTTTTGCCTTCATATGCAGTTATTACTCTATTATATAAATAGTAGTTTTTGGAATCAAGTGGAATGCTAACGCCTTTTTTAGGAATATAAATGGGTCCGTAATTGTCTTTTGTCCAATCTAATTCAGGACTATACGGATAGGTTTGAGCATTTCTTGAAGGGGTATTTGGTTCAACACTGGTGACATTTACAAAGGCTTCTAATTTATTTGCCTGTTCTTCTGTGCATGTAAAGTTGTACATGTTACTTGCAATAGCTCCACCTTCTCTTATGCCAAGTTTTTCAACACTTAAAGGATTTAGTGGAGTTCCATCTGTAGTAACTGTGTGGGTCATTTGCAATCCCGGTGGGTTTTCTATGGCTTTATCATCAATATATAATTGCCTGTCTACAATTTTTAATGTTTCACCCGGTAATCCAACACAACGTTTAATGTAATGTGTTCTTTTATCAATGGGCATTTTATCCATAGGATAGTTAAATACCACCGCATCGTTTCTTTCTACTTCACCAAAACCCCAAAGACGTTTGTAATCCCACTGTACTATTTCTGAATAAGATTTAAAACCAAGTATTTTTTGATGTACTAAAGGAATGGCAATCGGTGTCATTGGAGCTCTAGGTCCGTAGCTCACCTTGCTAACAAAAAGAAAATCACCAACCATTAAAGAATTTTCCATACTTGGTGTAGGTATGGTAAACGCTTCAATTAGAAAGGCACGAATAATGGTAGCTGCAATTATGGCAAATACCAGTGCATCAATCCATTCGCGGGCTACACTTTTTTTCTTTGTTGTTTTCCAGAATTTCCAATTCATGTTGAGAGTTGAGGTTGGTTTTATTATTGGGTTCGAAAATACGTTAATTATTTTGCTTCTAATTCAAGCATATCACTCATAGTATAAAAGCCGGTTTTATTCTGCAGCCATTTTGCAGCCAATAATGCTCCGTTTGCAAAGCCTTGGCGATTGTGTGCCGTGTGTTTAATGCTAATTTCATCAATTTCAGAGTTGTAAATAACTTCATGTTCGCCTATTACGTTTTCTTCTCTAATTGCCTTTATAAACAAATCATTTGTTGCTTTATTTTCAATTAACTCCTTTTTAACTTCTCTCCAGCTGCTTTTTCTATCTAGTCTATCAATTAAATCATTGGCTAAATGCAATGCTGTGCCACTGGGAGAATCTAATTTTTGGGTGTGATGTGCCTCTTTCATATTTACATCATATGATTCAAACTTATTCATTAAAGAAGCAAGTTGCTTATTAAGAGCAAAAAATAAATTTACCCCTATGCTAAAATTAGGTGCATAGAGTAAGCTACCATCGGTCTTGTAAAACTTTTCTAATTCAGGTAATTCATCATACCATCCGGTACTACCGGTTACTACAGGTGTTTTGGCTTTTAAACAAGCAATCAAGTTTAGCACTGCAGATTTAGGATTGGTAAATTCAATAGCTACATCAGCCTTTTTTAAATTATCGGTGGTTAAGTCAGATGTATTTGATGAGTTTATTTTTAAAACAATTTCATCTCCATTTTTGAGGGCAATTTTTTCAATTGCTTTCCCCATTTTACCATAACCGATAATTGCTATTTTCATTTGTTTAAAGTGAAGGTTAGCGAAAGGCCCGTGTGCAGGCTGTTTTGTATTGGCATCATTTGAGGTTGAATATTTAAACTTAGATTCTCGTCTACATTAAATTCAAAAAGATGCGCATCAACATGTGCATCTACAATTTGTAAAACATACACCAAGCTTAAACTAATAATTGAAATGTCTCTGTTTCTTCTAAAAATATCCCTTCTGCTTTGTATAACATCGGTAGGAAAATTTGCTAAATTTGAATTTGAGGTGGAGTCGTTATTGTTTAGTCGATAAACATATTCGTCTCGATACAATTGATACTTATCGTCATTATCAATTGTGGCAATGGTAAATGCAGCGAGCCCTCCATATACAATTGGTGCTTTCCAATATTTTTTGTTGTAAATCTGTCCACTACCCGGTAGTACTACAGAGAGTAGGGTGGCTTTAGTAGGACTGTGCTTTTTAATTTTGTATTCTTCAGCCGTGCCGGTAGTGTCTAATTGTGCAAAAGAATTATAAGATGCACCGCATAATAAAACCAGGAATAAAATTTTTATAGCAGGAAGCGGAAGCATTTTATATGCAAACAAGTTAATCAGATAAAAAAGATGAAATTCTTTCTAGATCATCAGCAGAAAAGTAATCTATTGTGATTGTTCCTTTGTCTCTGCTTTTTTGATGTATGTTCACTCTTGTTTCTAAATTATCGCTCATTTTTTTCTCTAATGCCTTAATGTTTGGGTCTGTATAAGTCTTAGATTTTTTCTTCTTAGTGCCTCTGGCTTTAGAAACTTTTAGTTCAGTATCCCTTACTGAAAAATTATTTTCAAGAATGTCTTTGTACAATTGCAATTGCGCGCTAATGCTGTCCAATCCAAGAATTGAGCGAGCATGACCCATGGTGATTCGGTTTTCTTTAAGTGCCGTTTGGATTTGGGGTGGTAACTTCAACAAACGCATGTAATTGGTTACGGTGCTTCGTTTTTTACCTACCCTTTGGGCTAACTCTTCTTGAGAAAGATTACATTCATCAATTAAACGCTTATAGCTTATCCCAACTTCTAAAGGATTTAAATCCGACCGCTGAATATTTTCCACCAATGCCATTTCAAGCATTGCTTGATCGTTCGCAATTCTAATGTATGCCGGTATGGTTTTTAAACCTGCTAGTTTAGACGCACGAAATCTCCTCTCTCCAGATATGATTTGATACTTATCATACCCTAACTTTCTAACCGTAATAGGTTGAATGATTCCTTGCTCTTTAATTGATTCAGAAAGTTGTTCTAATGCTTCCAGTTCAAATTCATTACGTGGCTGAAAAGGATTTGCTTCAATACTTGTCATTGCAATTTCTGAAACGGAACCCACTACAGCTGGTGAACCTGTGCTGCCAATTTTAGACGTTACATCTGTTTCTGCGCTTTCTAATAAAGCACTCAACCCCTTTCCTAAAGCGTTTCTTTTTCCTTTCATATTCCTTACTTTATGATACCAGCTCTTTTGTGTCTATTAACACTTCACTCTCCGGTATTTTTGTCATTTGGTTTTTTTGTAAAATTTCTCTTGTTAGATTAAGGTAATTGATGGAGCCTTTTGAGCCTGCATCATGCATTACTATTGGCTTACCAAAGCTTGGGGCCTCACCTAATTTAGTATTACGTTGTATAATTGTATCAAACACCATTGTTTGAAAATGCGTTTTCACTTCCTCTACCACCTGGTTAGATAAACGTAATCGAGTGTCATACATTGTTAATAATATACCTTCAATAGAAAGTTCAGGGTTTAGTTTGGTTTGAACAATTTTGATGGTGTTCAATAACTTTCCTAAGCCTTCTAAAGCAAAATACTCACACTGCACAGGTATCAATACTGAATCAGCAGCAGTAAGCATATTTACTGTTACTAAACCTAATGATGGAGAACAATCAATGATGATAAATTCATAATCATCTTTAATTTGATCTATAACCATTTTTGCCTTTAACTCACGGTTTGGCAGGTTTATCATTTCAATTTCTGCACCAACCAAGTCAATGTGAGAGGGTAGAAGGTACAGGTTTGGAGTTTTGCTTTGTAGAATTATATCTTTTGGAGATACTTCGTTTACAATGCACTCATAAATGCTGGTAGTTATATTTCGCGGATCGAAACCAATGCCGGATGTAGCGTTGGCTTGAGGATCTGCATCAATTAATAATGTTTTATGCTCAAGCACTGCAAGACTTGCTGCTAAGTTCATTGCGGTGGTGGTTTTTCCAACTCCGCCTTTTTGATTTGCAATAGAGATTACTTTTCCCATGGTGTAATTTTATTTTTTAGTTTGTTTTGGTCCAGGTGTTGTTATAAATGTCGGTGTATTTGAAAATTCCCAATGATTGATGGAAGTAAACTGAGTCAACATACGTATTGGCACTATCAATTAATAGTGGTGGAGTTACAGATAGCGTTACATTCAACAAAGTATCACCATTGAAAACGTACAATGGAATTTTAGGTGAATTTGTAACTGATTTTTCCAAAGCGTGATGCGGCCACAGAAAAGAAGTTAAGACTGCATCTCCGTCTTTCAATATTTGATAATATCCCTTATTGTAAGCACTGCTATCATTTAATTTAATAATGTTATCCCTTACCAGCTCATTATAGGTATCTCCACTTTCATTGTATCCACCAAATACACCACTAATCTGGTACCGTTCCGTTTGTCCAGATGCGTTTGCAAATATTAATTGTTGATTCTGTGTGTAAATTTGGTACTCAGCTAATTCCAAATCAGTAAATTCATTATAGGTCGAACTACATGAGCCCAATACGAATAAACCTAAAAGAAGAAATATGTAGTTGAATTTCATAAAACAGTAAACTAGCCGGTATCCTAAGCTCTCTAATTTAATAATAATTATTCATATTCTGCTGTAGAGCCAATGTCTAATAAGGTTAAAGTCTTACCTGCATTGCTAAATTTTTCTACGGCATCCTTTTTGTCAATTTTTATATAATCCATGGTATCATAATGCATACCAATAATGTTATTGCATTTGATATAATCTGAAGCAATAACCGCATTATCTACTCCCATTGTAAAATTATTTCCAATCGGCAGAAATGCTACGTCCATTTTTTTGTAATCTCCTATAAGCTTCATATCATAGCTGAGCGCTGTATCTCCTGCGTAATAGAAGTTTTTATCTTTTGATTCGATTAAGAATCCCATAGGATTTCCTCCATAGGTTCCATCCGGTAACACGCTAGAATGGACAGCATTAACGCATTTAACTTTCCCAAAATCAAAAATCCAATGTCCTCCAATATTCATCGGATGTCCATTTTCAATTCCTTGATTTTGCATCCAAATCACAATTTCATAACATGAAATTACTTTTGCATTAGTTCTTTTAGCAATTGAAACCGCATCTGCTACGTGGTCTTCATGTCCATGACTCAACAAAATGTAATCAGCTTTTATGCTATTTACATCAATTTTTGAGGCCAGGGGATTTGGGCTTATAAATGGATCAAACAACAAGTGTTTACCCATTAACTCAATTCCAAAGCATGAATGCCCGTAGTAAGTTACTTTCATTCTTTAAGTAAATTATGTATGTAGCTGGTAACTAGGTGCTAATACTAAAAGAGTACGTACAAGCTTAATTTCAATCAAAATTAGTTGAATCATTCGATTGAAGCGAATTTGACTTTACCTTTTTATCAACAGAGGGTCCAAAATAGTTGATAACTAATTTTGGATTTTTCAAAAAAAAAGGCCGGTGAATACCGGCCTAAGAGTGAATTTAGAATTAATTAATCTTTTACTACAAATTTCAATGTCTGCATTTCAGAACTTGATTTTGCAGTTCCAATGTAGATGCCGGGCAACAAATTAGTCACTTCTAGTTGTTCGGCTTGGTATCCACCAAATAACTCAATTTGCGTTTCAGATATTTTATTTCCGAGTAAATCGAAAATTTCCATATCGATAATTTCGCTTACACTGCTTTGCAATGTTACACGAACTGTGCTTGCCTGTCCCTGTATAGCAACTAGTCCCCAGTTGGTTTGCTTGCTACAAGGGTTTACGTTAATCATTTTAAACGTTTCACTGTTTCCATTGTAATCGGTTTGTCTTAAGCGATAATACGTAGGATGTGCTAAAGAAGAATTGTCTACAATAGAGTAGTGTAGCGTTCTGTTGCTATTGCCCGCCCCGGGTATAATAGCAACGGTTTCAAAAGAAATTCCGTCCATAGTTTTTTCAATTGTAAAAAAGTCATTATTTGTTTCTGTAGCAGTAGACCATTCTAAGGTTACTGCACTGTTATAGCATTCTGCACTCCAAGAAAGTAACTCAACCGGTAATGGGTTTGCAGCCGGAGCTAATACCCACCAGGTGTTAAAGCTTGTTACACCTGCAGCCTTGGTGCTGCTTGGTGTTGGGTTAGTCTGTATTCCCTGAGGGCCCTCCCAATGATCATTTGCTGCAATCCATCTTTGTGCTATTGGATTAGTGGTTGCAGAAGCCTCTGCTGCTGTGGAATAAAAAGTAACGTCTGCATTGACTCCTGCACCTGCTACATCTAGCATAAAAAACCTATCGGCAACAATTGATGCATTATCTGCACCTGTTGTTGCATCTTGTAAATGATTTACGGTTGGAGGAAATGGAGTATTGTTTGCAGGTGTATTATAAGTTGCTACTCTAATTGAACCGGTGGTTCCTGAGTTAGGTCTAAATGTTAGTGGGATTTCCGTTCCACCCACTCCATCAATAAATGGAATTACATAGTCGTTTGCAGTTGCTGTCCCAATATTCCACTGTAGTATTCCATAATTTGCGGAGTTACTTTCTGATATTAATCCATTTGCCGCAGATGCTGTTAGAGATGTTGGTGTATTGTTATCAATAATTAATGCATTTTGATTTAAGTCTAAGTCTGACGATAATAAACGCATTAAGCTATTTACTTGAACGTTGTCAACCGTCAATGTTTTTGTTGAGTTACTCAAGTATAAACTTTCAAAATGTGTTGCACTACTACCCCCAATGTTTTGAGCAATTGAACCATTCATATGAACAGTTCCCCAGGTTGCACTGGTATTATTAATAAATACATTTCCCGCATCAGCATTGTTAAGCCAATCTCCTTCTACGTATAAACTTCCATCAAGGTCAATTTCGCCATGATTACCTCCTGTTGATTCATTGGTGTATTTTCCATTGCTGTTGCCATCTATGTACATATTGGCTCCGGATTCAATTACAATATTAGCACCGATATTTCGCATACCCTGTGCATTTAAGCCAATGCTTATTAACAGAAAGGAGAATAGGAATAAAAGTTTTTTCATGATGTTATCAGTCGTGTAATTTTCGTTTCTATGTAATCGAAAAATCGATCTAGAAAGTCCTTTTTTTGTCTATTAGGAAATAATTTTTTTCTTAATAGATGAAATAGTTTAATGTATAGTAATGTTAACATAAGCCTGTTCCTGTAATATTTTTAAGCCTGTTCCATATGGTTCATAAGCACATGGTTCAGAGGTGTATTTTTATTCATAAATAATTGTGGTAATCATTGAAACGCTTTTCTGAGATGATGATGCACCTCCAATGGAAGGTTGTTTTGAGTCACCACCTGTGTCATACCTTTTTGCACGCACATCAAATGCATAAGTTCCACTTGTTAATGTTAAAACTGTTTTTAATGCAAATGGAGTTACCGTTTGTACTGCTCCTGCATGTTGGTCATTTGTAGCATACACTCTAGTATAAGCACTGTTATTTAATTGAGCGCCATCTTGAAATATGGCTACATCTGCACTTGCATATTCATCATCGCTGGAAGAGTTTATCTGGACAGCACCAAAAACTTCTAAAATAACTTTGGCATCAGCAGCTAATGTAAATGTGTCTGCCACACCAGGAATTAAATTCCACGATGTGTTGCACGAAACACCACCTGTACTGTTTACTTGATTAATATATGGATATAGACTATTATAAATTGGAGTCCAAATGGAGCCAGTGTAATATCTAAATCCGGGAAATTGATCTGTTTGATAAACTAATAATCCGGTAGCAGGTGATGTTATAGCGTTTCTCTGTGCTTCCGTCATTCTTGGAATTAATATTCCTGCGTCAGTTGCCGCAACATCAAGCATGGCAGATGCATCGGGTGAAGAACCATCTTTGTTAATTGAAACGTTTTGAGCTAAACCAACTTGAATGGTAATTGTACATAAGAGTACTACTAGTGGAATAATTTTTTTCATTTTGTTTGTTATTGAAGAAATAATTAAGGTTGAACTTAAGGCAACCACAATAAGTATTAATAAAAGTTGATAAAAAATGTTCATTACAATGATAACTCTGTAAATGCCAAAAAGCGCTCAAAAATGAGCGCTTTCTAACAGACCATTTTTCAAGTCAAAATTGAATTACTACTGTTTTTTTATTGCACAACAAATTTCATCTTATCAGTGTATGTACTTGATTTACAGGTTATAAAATACACACCAGGCTTCATTGACTTGGTATTGAATTGCTCAGCCTGGTAACCCGGAAATAGGCTTGTATGTGTTTGAAACACTTCATTTCCTAACATATCATACACTTTTATATCTAGCTCTTCACTGATTCCACTTTCTAATATGATGCGTAATGTACTATTGCTTCCATGTGCAGAAACTAAATTCCAATGATTTGGTTTGCTACAAGGAGTTATAGAAATGGGATCAAAAACTTCAAATGCACCATTAAAATCTGTTTGCGTTAATCTATAATACATAGTGCTTTTAGCAGGATTATTATCAACATGCATGTAATTTTGTGCAGTGTTGCTGTTTCCAGCCCCATTTACAAAAGCAAGTGTTTCAAAATTAACTCCATCAATACTTCTTTCAAGAGTAAAATAGTCGTTATTGGTTTCTGTTGCAGTTGCCCAGCCAATTTCAACGTTATTGTTATTGCAAACTGCTCTAAATCCTAACAATTCAACCGGTAAAGGATTTGCTAAAGGAGCTAGAATCCACCACGTGTTAAAATTGGTAATTCCTTGTGCTCTCGCACTGTATGTTGTAGGATTGCTTTGAATTCCTTGCGGTGCTTCCCAATGATCATTTGAAGCTATCCATCTTTGTGCTCTAGGGTTGGTTGTAGAAGATGCCTCACCCGCTGTACCGTAAAACGTTAAGTCAGCATTCGGTGAACCGGTAACATCTATATTCCAGAATCTATCTACAACTATGTTGGCATTATCTGCACCGGTTGCAGCATCTTGCAGATGATTAACCGTTGGTGGTAGCGGATGGTTAGATACCGGAGTTGCATAAGTGGCTAATGACAATGAACCTGTAGTACCCGAATTTGGTCTATATGTAAAAGGAATTGCTGAACCACCAATAGTTTCAAATGGTATTACATAATCTAGCGTTGTGTTAGTGCCTATGTTCCATTTTACAATTCCAAATCCTGATGTAGAGTCTTCGCTTATAATACCCGAGCCAATCGCTGGATTAATAGAACTTGCATCCGCATTATTTACAATGAAGGTATTGTGGTTTAATAATAGATCAGAACCAACAAGTTTTATGGATTTATTTACTTGTACATTATCTACTTTTAGTGTTTTCCGCGAATGCCAGATTTCTAGTCTTTCAAACACAGTAGTTGCAGTGCCTTGAATGGTTTGTGGGTTTGTACCTGAAAATACTACGATTCCCCAAGCTGGGCCTGTGTTGTTTATAAAAACATTTCCAGTAGTAGCGTTATTTGTCCAATTTCCTTCTAAATAGAAACTTCCATCAAGGTCAATTGCACCAT